>LKNC01000197.1 GCA_001564255.1 Natrialbaceae archaeon Tc-Br11_E2g1 | reverse complement strand
TCGACGACGGGGAGCGACCGAAGACCGAACCGACAGCCGACGAGGACCCCGAGGTACCGATCGACGGGACCGGCGAACCGATCACCGACGACGCCGAGATCCTCGAGGGGACGGAGGCCTCCGGGGTCGACCGCCAGCACGGCGAGTGGCCCGACTCGAGCGACGTCGGCCCGCCGGCCGGGGCCGAGAAACAGCCGCCAGCGTGGCCTGAGGCTTCGGACCCGGAGGCCGCCACGCCCGCCGACTCCGGTGTGGAGGCCTCGAGCGACGTCCCCGTCGACGAGGAGGCCGGGGAGCCGACGCCCGAGGAGGACCCCATCGAGACGGGAACCGGGATCGCAAGCGCCCAGTCGGTGCCGGCACCCGGGGCGGGGGGCCGACGCGACGACGTCGTGGCGGAGTTTTTCTGCCCGAACTGTGGGTTCGTCGCACCCGGCGACCGGGGCTCGTTGCGTGCCGGCGACATCTGCCCGGAGTGTCGGAAGGGGTATCTCGGCGAACGGGAGCTAGCGCCCGCCGAGAGACGGCGGGGCACACGCGAGAGCGATGAAAAGAGGTAAACGCGCTCTCGTGTACCATCGATCCATGAAGGAGTACAAGATGCGTCGCGGCGAGTACCTCGAGGAACGAATCCCCGATATGGAGTCTACAGTCGAGGAGTACTTCGGCCCGATCGCGGGGACCGAAGAGTACAAGGGGAGTGACCTGTTCGTGATCGCGGAGCCGGACAATCCCGTCTTCGAGCGCATCGTCGTCGGCACCGTCGAGTACTCCGGGAAGAAGGACAAACTCGGCGTGGAGTTCTACGAACGTGACCCGACCGAACTCGGCCCCGACGAACTCGAGGCCGCTGCCGACGCCGTTGACGCGAAAAACGACTTCCTGCTCGAGGCGACCGGACGGGACGCGAAGGCCCGCCGGGACTCGCTGAAACGCTCCGTCGAGGACGACCCGGATCACGATCTGTAACCCGCCCGTCGAGCCGAAACCGGCCCCGGATCCGAAACCGTTATGCGCCAGAGCTCACAGGTCTCGAGTGATGAACCTCGAGGAATTTCTCGTGGCGACGGGGAGTGCCCACGTTGGCTTTACACTCATCGTCGTCACCCACGCCTACTACACCGGCCGCCGCCTCGGGAAGTGGCCCCTCGCGACGCTTATATTCGGTCTCGCCGGCGTCGCCGCGTACTTCTTCTACGATCGGGACGTCGGCCTCGAGTGATCAGGGGCCGAGTACGGCTTCGAGTGCGTCCATCGTCCGTTCGACCGCTTCCATGCGGGCGTTGTGCCCCATGTGTCCGATCCGGAGGACGTCCTCTTCGAGGCCGTACAGTCCCGTCGAGAGCACAACGCCGTGGTCGTCGTCCAGTCGTTGCTGTACCTCGAGTGCCCGGCCCTCGACGTCCAGCGCCGTCACCGTCGGCGAACACAGCTCCTCGTCGGGGTACGGTTCCAGTCCCATCCCGCGGGCTCGCTCCCGACAGACCGCCGCGACCTCCTCGTGACGCGAGAAGACCGACCCGAGACCCTCTTCGGTGAGGAGATCGATCGCGGCCTCGAGGCTATAGAGGTTCGAGACGGGCATCGTGTAGGGGAACCACTCCTCGTCTACGGCCGTCCGCCATGGCTCGAGGTCGGTGTAGTAGCCGTCCGTCCCGGTCGCCTCGATCCGCTCCCAGGCCGGGTCGCTTATCGAGAGGACCGTAAGCCCCGGCGGGGCGCTGAAACACTTCTGGGTCGCGCCGATGCAGACGTCGATCCGCTCGGTCGGGACGGGCGTTCCGCCGAGCGAGGAGACCGCGTCGACGATACTGAGGACGTCGTACTCCGCGAGTAAGTCGAGCACGGGCTCGAGATCGTTCAACACGCCCGTCGGCGTTTCACAGTGGACCATCGTCGCCGCGGTGAACTCGCCGCCGGCGTCCTCGAGGGTCGACTCGATGGCCTCGAGATCGAGCGGGCCACGCCACGGGGACTCACAGACGACCGCCTCGCCGCCGTAGCTCTCGACGAAATCGGCGAACCCCTCGCCGTAGATCCCGTTTGCGAGACACAACACCCGATCACCCTCCTCGATCAGGGAGGCAACGGCGGCCTCGAGACCGAGGATGCCCTCGCCGCTCAAGATCGCGACGTCGTCGTCGCCGTAGACGGCCTCGAGTTTGTCGGTCAGGTCGCGGTAGAACTCGACGAATTCGGGTTCGACGTCGGGGTTCGGTGTCGGTTCGCTCATCCGCTCGCGGACGGGTTCGGGGACCGCAGTCGGTCCGGGGGTCATCCGCAGTCGATCGTCGTCCATACTCCCCACGGGGGAGCGCTCGGGTATAAACCCCACTCGACGGGGCGCTCACCTCCCCGGGAACGCCCCCTCCCGCCGTCGCCGCAGTCGCCCGCGGACGAAAGGCGTCACCGAGAGCGGTCCGTTCTCGAGTCGTTCGACCTCGAGGACGTCGAAGGCGTCGTTGCCGACGAACCGATCGACAGTTCGTCGGTTCAGGGTACACCCGCCGGCCACGCGGGTCCAGACGGGATTTAGGAGGTCCTGGCCGGTCCCCAGCGCCCCGTCGGCGTGGACGTGCTCGAAAAAGCGAAACTCCCCGCCGGGGGCCAGAACGCGAGCGACCTCCGAGACGGCGGCGTCGGGGTCGTCGATCGTACAGAAGACGAGACTCGAGATCACGACGTCGAAGGCGTCGTCGGGGTAGGGGAGCGATTCGCCTCGACCGCTCCGGAGGTCGACCTCGAGGTCCACCTCCCTCGCCTTCTCGCGTGCCCGCGTTCGCATGTGTGGGTCGGGCTCGATCGCGTGGAACTCGAGGTCACCCGCCCTCGCGACGTGGGCGAAAAGCGCCCCCGTGCCGGCCCCGAGGTCGAGGACCCGTCCGGAGAGGTCGGCGGCGAGGTACTCCCGGTGGGGCCCAAAGAGGGTTCGATCGGGGACGACGTAGTCGTAGACGGCGGCGATGAGTGGGTGTGAGACGTCGTCTCGGTTTGCCATCGGTACTCGCTTCGAGGGCGGGTGTTGCCCTCAATGTTCGCCCGCCGGGCTCTGCCGTCCCGGCGAACGGCGACCGCGGGGGGTTTTTCTCCCTCGCCGTCATCTATCGGTGTATGAACGCATCCATCGATTCCGTTCGCGTGGCGGGAACGCCACAGGGGCCGGTCCCGGTGCTCGTCCTCGCCGTCGACGGGGAAGACGACGTCGTCCCCATCTTCATCGGCTTCGAGGAGGCGACGAGCATCGCCCGCGGCCTCGAGGCCGAGAACATCGGTCGGCCGCTGACCCACGACCTGTTACTCGACGTGATGGAGGAACTCGGCGGGCGGATCGAGCGGGTCGTCGTAAGCGAGATCGAACGAACGAACGGGGAAGGCGGGACCTACATCGCCGATCTCCACGTCGACACCCCGCGGGATTCGTCGGTGATCGACGCCCGTCCGAGCGACTCGATGGCACTGGCCGCCCGGACGAACGCCCCGATCGAGGTCACAGAGGAGGTCTTTACAAGCAGCCGTGACGACAGGGAGAAGTTCGAGGAGTTACAAGACATCCGTGACGTATCCGGTGAAATGTAAGATGGACGATACACTCGAGGAGCTGTTCGCAGTGATCGAAGACCGAAAGGAGACGTTGCCCGAGGGTTCCTACACCGCCTCGCTTTTCACCCACGAGAAAGGCGAGAACGCGGTACTCGAGAAACTCGGCGAGGAGACGACCGAACTCGTCCTGGCGGCCAAAGACGACGACCGCGAGGAGATCGCTTTCGAGGCCGCCGACATCGTCTACCACCTGTTAGTTTTGCTCTCGATGAAGGGGATGAGCCTCGAGGATCTCGAGGCCGAACTCGAGGCCCGACGCTAATCACGGGTTGAACAGCCCGCCGATCGCACCCGCGACCGCGCTCTCTATGGCCATCACGGCGGCGACGAAGACGGCGAAGACGAAGATCCAGAGGCCGGCGACCCCGGAGAACAGCCCGCCGACCGGGCCACCGAGCGTGAGTCCGGCGAGTCCAACGGCGAGCGCGAGAACGAACCCGCCGACGATACCCCCGAGCGCGCCCGCGAGCAGGCCGTGCCAGGCCCCGCTCACGAGGCCACCTCCGGCGAGATAGCCGGCGACGAACCCGCCGACGAGCCCGGCGGTCAACTGTCCGAGTCCGGGTGCGGCGAGTCCCAAGATACCGATCACGGCCGTGAGTAAAAATCCGATCACGACCGCACGCCAGTTCGTCATACCCGTCCGTTGGGCTCCGGTCGACAAAAGCCCGACGCGTGTGCTGGCCTGACAGGCCACCCCGTCACGGGGGTGGGCGGCCAACGAACGCGCTTTTATGATCGGAGCCCATATCCGTGGCTATGATTTTCGAAGACCTTCCGACCACGCCCACGTCGGGAGAGCTGATCGACAAGGCCTTCTCACGGGCCTCGAGGGCAGGACGGGCACAGGGCGGGCTCGACGCCCAGCAGTCGATGCTCCAGACGGCCGCGAACATCATCTCGGACAACTTAGAGAACGTCGTCACGGCGTGGCCCGACTTCGAGTACGAAGACGACGTCCACCCGTTTTACTACGAACTCGCCGACGCCATCGTCGACGTCGACAGACTCCGACAGAGCCTCTCGGAGGTGATGTGGGCCAGCCGCAAGGCCCGTGAGATCCACGAGGAGTACCAGCCCCGACTCCGGAAGACCGACGTCGACACCGCCCGCAAACACCGCAAGCAGGCGTTTGCCCGCCTGGCGGACATCGTCGAACAGGTCGACGACGAACTCCTGTATATCAACGAGGCCCGAAACGACCTGCGCGATCTCCCCGAGATCGACCCCGAGGAGCCGACGATCGTCGTCGCGGGTTACCCCAACGTCGGCAAGTCGTCGTTCGTCAACGACGTCACCCGTGCCCGCGGCGAAACGGCCTCCTACCCCTTCACCACGAAAGGCGTCGGCGTCGGTCACTTCGAGGGGGCGGACCTGACCGCCGACTCAGAGCGAACCGGACGGTCCGCGATGCACGATCACATCCGCCACCAGATCGTCGACACGCCCGGCTTGCTCGACCGCAAGCCCGACGAGCGAAACGAGATCGAATCCCAGGCGGTAAGCGCCGTCGAACACCTCGCGGACTGCCTGCTCGTCCTCCTCGACCCGAGCGGCGAGTGTGGGTACCCCCTCGAGTCCCAACTCGAGCTCCGGGACGCCATCGAGGCGCAGTTCGGCGACGTCCCGGTGCTGACGGTCGCCAACAAGGCCGACCGGGCCGACCACTGGACGGACGACGTCTCCGGCGAGGCCGACTACGAGATGAGTATCGAAACGGGCGAAAACGTCGAGGCGGTCCTCGAGGCGGCCGTCGACGCGATCGACTACGAGCCGACGCTCCCGTTCGAGGAGGAGACGGGCTAGCCGGCACCGATCCGCTCGTTTT
>LKNC01000196.1 GCA_001564255.1 Natrialbaceae archaeon Tc-Br11_E2g1 | reverse complement strand
TATTCAGGTTGCGCGTTTCCTCGGTTCTCAAGTACGCTTTCGCGTGGAACGTCGAAGGTCGCCACCGAGTTGTGACCAACGGTGTGCTTTTCAGCGCATACAGCCCTGTCAATGGGGCCTTCCTCCCTGTCAACTACAGGCGTCAACAGCGTGGGACAACGTCCCACGAGCAATCGGGCGTAGTCGTTCGAAAGGCGCAGAGCGCCTTTCGTGATGACGAGAGAGCATTGCTCTCCCGAACCACCCGATGACGACGGCTGGTTATTCAACCAGCGAGGTAGCACGGTTCGACTCGCCCGAAACGTTAGCCCGTGCATGGTTCACCCTCCCGTTGTGCGATATTCTCCGAAGCGTTCAGGTCAGCATGGCGTCCACGACCGCACTCCGAACACGAAAAATAGTCGCCATCACGGGTTCCCATCGAACCACACGCCGAACACTGCTGGCTGGTATGGGACGCATCGACCTTCTCGACGCGGATACCAGCGCGTTCGGCTTTGTACGTGATGAACTGTTGGAGTTGGTGGAAGTGCCACGAGTGAACGCCCGACCACGAACTATTTTTGTGGATACCTTCGAGGTCTTCCATCCGAATGACCGAGTTTTCGAACTGTTTCGCGAACGCGATGAGGCGACGGGAGAGTTTGTGGTTCAAGTCCTTGATCCGACGCTGTTCTTTGTCACCCACGCGGTTGCGTGCGCGAAGCGCACCCGCTTCCGATAGCGAATCGCGTAGGGAACGATATTTGCGTCGAACGTACTTCGCCTCACCACCCGACACCAGCATTGACTCACCCTCACCGTAGGCGGTCACAGCGAGGACGTGTCGTTCACCAATATCGACACCGATGGGCGTCTCGCCCGACGTGTCGGCGTCGTATTCGATGTTAAACGTACAGTACCAGTCGTCGCCACGGCGGTACACTTGAAGCCGTGTCTTCTTGGCGTCTCCTTCGACCAGTCGGTCTACGGGGTCGACAATGTCGTCGTACACTTCTATCGGGGTGTACCACCATTGGGAGACACATGGGAAGCCGACGACGACCGTGTCGTTCTCGGTTGTGTCGAGTTCCCAGTTCTGGTTGTTGATGGCGAACGGCTGACTTTCTCGGTAGCGAACCTCCCCGTCCTTGTTGTGGTCGGATTTCGCCTCTCGAATGGCTTGGTTCTGGATGGCCGAGTAGAGGTCGTTGTCGATGCTGGCGGTGGTCACGGATTTGCCGAAGTCGCCGTTCTCCCATCCGTCGATACAGAACTGCTTGGTGTCACGGTAGAGTCGGGAGGCGTGTTGCCACTCTTTGCGCCGTGAGAGGGACGGATTGTGGAACTTCGCGGTGACAGTCACCGTGACCATTACAATTGTAATTCGGTTTGGGTGCTTAAGTATCTGTTGGAATATCAGGCCGTGCTATCGTCGGTGGTTCGTGTCATCGACTGTCGGATTCATCCCCGCGCTAAAGCACGGGGCTTTCTCCTTGCACTTCCGTAACCGGCTGCTCTATTCCCGACGAACTGAAGATCACGGCCCCCGAACGACCGGTATGACGTTTCTGGTCCCGTTCGACGGATCGGCGCTCTCTGAGGGGGCACTGGCCCGTTCGAGCGAGTACGCGACGGTCCACGACGAGCGAATCGTGGCGGTCAGCGTCGTGCCAGCGGACGCGGGCTACGCCGAAGAGAAAGGATGGATCGCGGAGGGGGAGGCGGTCGATCCCGAACGCATCGCGGGTGAGTTGTACGCACAGGTCACGGCGATCGCCCCCGAGGCCGACTTCCGGTGGATCAGGACCGAACGGTTCACGCCACCGGGGAAGATCGTCCGGGAGATCCGCTCGGTCGCCCGGGAGGTCGACGCGACGGTCGTCTTCATCGGCAGTGACAACGCCGGCCGCCTGGTGAACTCCTTGAGTAGCATCGCAAGCGGGGTCACGAGCACGGGTGGCCCTGGAGAACACTACGACGTCCACATCGTTCGGAGCCCGTACGACGAGTAGCGTCGGGTTATACTGCTGGACACCAGTCAGTGAACACTCGATCGCGTCTCACGGCCCGCCGCCGGCGGTGGCGGCCGTTCGAGTGTACACCGTTTTGTCCAGTAGTATTAGCCGACCCCGGCGAGAAACGCCCGCAACTCCTCGTTGACTCGCTCGTGGTCCTCGATGAAAAACAGGTGTGACCCCCCCTCGATCACCTCGAGGCGGCTGTCGGGGAGTTTCTCCTCGAGGAGTCGCCCGTTCTCGACGGGGAGGACCCGGTCGTCGGTGCCGTGGAGGAGCAACGTCGGAACCCCAATCTCGGCCAGTCGGTCGCTCACGTCGAACGCGAGGACGGCCCCCGCCTGTGCCTCCCCGGCTG
This sequence comes from Natrialbaceae archaeon Tc-Br11_E2g1, assembly GCA_001564255.1. GTDB lineage: Archaea > Halobacteriota > Halobacteria > Halobacteriales > Natrialbaceae > Tc-Br11-E2g1. The sequence continues at coordinate 3,082 of LKNC01000196.1, read as the reverse complement.
GCTCGCTCGCGTCCCCTTCGAGACGCCACTCGAGGATCCGGTCTATCAGGTGGGGGTTTCGGTTCGTAAAGCGGTCGTTGAACGCGGGACGCATCCGGTGGCGGAGCTTCGCTCGTTCGCTTGCCCCCTTCGGCACGTCGAAGATCCGTTCTCGGGTTTCCTCCGGGACGGGGACCGCGTCGGGGCCGCCGTGGCTCGTACACATGAGCGTCAGCGATTTCGCCCGGCCGTACTCGAGGGCGTACTGCTGGGCGACCATCCCGCCCATGCTCGCGCCGACGATGTGGGCGTCGTAGATCCGCGCGTCGGCCAGGACGGCCTCGAGGTCGGCGGCGAGGCCGGAAATCGAGTACCCCGCGAGTTTGACCATGAGGAGGCCACGCAGTTTCCCGGGGAGTGTTTTCACGATCCGGTTCAGGCCGTCCTCGGAGCGGCCGGTCCCGCGGTTGTCCGGCGCGACGATCTCGTACGCATCGGCAAGGGCCTCACGCTGCCAGCGCCACATCCAGCGCCCGTAGCCAAGCCCCTGGACGAAGACGACCGGCTCTCCGTCCCCCTCGCGTTCGTAGTAGATCGACACACCGTCTCGGGTGGCCCGTGGCATACCTCGAGTGAGGTGTCGTGGGTTCTTGAACTCCTAGCTCGACGAGCGACGGTCCGGACGGAAAAACAGGCGGAACGGACAATCACCGCGTTTAACCTGTCGCGGGCATATCTACCGATCGATGCAGCGACTGCACGCCCGGTACCCGTTCCTCGAGGCCGCCCGCGAGAGCGTCGCCGCCGCCGACGTCGCCCTCGGAACGGTCGTCGAGGAAGACCGGGCGGTCGTCGAGCGCGCCCGTGAACGGGTGCTCATGGCCCTGGAGGAGGGTGAAACGGGCGACCCCCGGCGGGATCCCCGGACGGAGTTGCTCTCCTATCCGGTCGCGCGGGTGCTCGTCTCACTGGTCGACGAGCACGTCCTCGTCCGCAAGTACGCCCGTGGGGAAGCCGAGACCGCCGACGATCGCATCAGGGCCGACCTCGCGGACACCACGGAGCTGAAAAGCGTCGAGTCGACCGGCGTCGACCTGGAGACCGTCCTCGCGGAGTTCGACCTCGAGGCCGCGGTTCGGGAAACGCCGACGGGGTATCGGGTGGACGTCGGCACCTACCTCCCACTCGCCGCCGACCTGTGGGGCGAGGAGTGGAACCTGGTCAACCGGGAACTCTCCGACGGCGAGGTCCCGGTCGACGAGGGGGAACTGCTCACCCTGCTCCGGGAGGCCGTCCGCCGGCGCATCGAGGAGGGACTCCCCCTCGACGTCCCCGACGCGATCGGGAACTCCCTCGAGGCCGAGGCCGAGACCATTCGTGAGGCACTCGCGGACCTCGAGTTGACCCGCGAGATCGACACGGTGGTCCCGGAGTTGTTCCCGCCGTGTATGAAGGTGTTGCTCGACGACATCCGAAAAGGCGAGCACCTGCCCCACCACTCGCGGTTCGCGATCACCGCGTTCCTGACGAGCATCGGGATGGACACGGACGAGATCGTCGAACTCTACCGGGTGAACTCCTCGTTCGGCGAGGAGATGACCCGGTACCAGACCGACCACATCAGTGGGGAGACCTCGCCGACGGAGTACTCGCCACCGTCGTGTGCGACGATGCAATCGTACGGTGACTGTGTGAACAAAGACGACCTGTGTGAGCGCATCGCCCACCCGATGGCCTACTACGAGCAGCGACTCGACGGCGAAGACGACGAGGACCTGGAGGACTGGCGGGAGGAACACGCCGATACCGCCGAACAGAACGGGTGACTCCGAGACGAGAGCGGACCGGACGCCCCGTCCGGAACACGAACCCGCCCGGCCGTTTTTCTGCCCCGAGTTCGTAGGTCGAAACGCCGAGGTGAGAACCGTGTACAAGAAGACCGCTGGCCGTCCCGGCACCGACCGGGACCCACTCGAGCCCCTGGTCGACGTTCTCACTACGGTGACCCGGGACGATCTCGTTATCGTGGTCGTTCCGGTGGCGTTCGCGGTTGCACTGGTCGTCGCACACGTGGCGGACGTCGCGGTGTCACTGGCGCTCACCGCGGCCGCCGTCGTCGGCATCGCGGCCGTCGTCGATGCCCTGTTCGTCCACCCACCCGTCGACCAGGACCGGTTGGATCGGCCGAGAAACACCGGTAACCGTCGAACGAACGAACCGCCATAACCGGTTGTCGTTCCGGTAACCCGGTTTTTGGGCTTTTTTCGCGGTGATCGGGGCGAAGTGTAACCTTTGAGAGTTACGTGTGTCTGGGCGTCACCCGGAATCCTTTTACAGGTCACCTCCGTAACCGAAGACAACGATGGGACTGGGCTCGGATATGTACCGACAGCAGATCCTCGACCACTACAAGAACCCCCGAAACTACGGGGAACTCGAGGATCCGACCTTCACCCACGTCGGCGAGAACCCGATGTGTGGCGACGAGATCCGCATGGACGTCAAACTCGACGACGAGGAGACGATCGAACGGGTCGCCTTCTCCGGCGACGGCTGTGCGATCAGCCAGGCCTCGGCGAGTATGCTCTCGAGTAAACTCCAGGGAACGACCGTCGAGGAACTGCTCGAGATGGACAGAGACGACGTAATCGACATGCTCGGGGTCGACATCTCCCCGATGCGGGTCAAGTGTGCGGTCTTAGCGGAGAAGGTCGCACAGGACGGCGCGGAGATCTATCGCGGCGAACTCGACAAGGAGAAAACGACGACGGAAGACTGATACTGACGGGCGAAAATCCCCGCGGATTTTCTTCGTCCTCGGGGCGGTCATCGGCGCGATCGCGACTGCTATCGGCTCGTATCTGTTCTACTGGAAACGCGAACGCGACACCACCCGACGGCTCCGGCGAGCGTTCGCCGAGGAACTGCGGGCCGACGGGTACGTCGACGACCTGATCGCCGACGGCAGGTTACTCCGGTTTCAGCCCGCCGTCCTGGACGCGCATGACCGCCTCGCCGTCGGCGAGGTTGGGGGCGTCGACCAGTCGGACGATGCGTTTGTCGCCTTTGGATTTGCGCAGGTACATCCGGAACGTCGATTTGT
>LKNC01000007.1 GCA_001564255.1 Natrialbaceae archaeon Tc-Br11_E2g1 | reverse complement strand
TTGAACCCTCCGCTACCGTTCGAACGTGCCGTTAACGAAGGCCGAGCGCCCGGTATTCGCTCTCGGAGATCCCGGCACGCCCGAGCAGGTGGTCGTGGGCGTCACTGCCCCCTGTGACCGACAGCCCGTGGGCCTCGACGGCGTTCTCGACCGGACCCCTGTCGACCTCCCGGCCGTAGGGGTAGTGGACCTCGAGGGCGTCGAGTTCCGTGGCGAGTTCGAGTGCCCGTTCGGGATCGCGATAGCGAAGCGGATGGGCGAGTGAGACGACCGAACACGCCGACTCGAGGGTCAACAGACCCCGTTCGAAACTCGGGATCTCCCGGGGGACGTAACAGGGACAGTCGAAGCCGATGAGGTGGGAGAACGCCTCCCCGTAGTCGTAGTCGGCATCCGGATGGTCGTCGATCGCCCGCGCGATGTGTGGGCGGCCAAAGCCGTCCTCGACGTCGACGGCGAGGTCGATCCCCAGTCGGTCTTCGACGCAGTCGACGATCGCCCGGCCGCGCTCCCGGCGGTTTCCCTGGACCGCGTCGACGACGGCCTCGAGGTCGTCGGTCGGTTCGACCCCGTAGCCGAGCAAGTCGACACGGAGCCCGTCGGCGGCCTCGACCCGGAGTTCGATCCCGTGGACGATCCGGACCCCCTCACGCTCGACGACCGCACCCTCGAACGGCTGGAGCCGATCGTGGTCGGTCAACGCGACGACCTCGAGGCCCGCCCGCCTCGCGGCCGCGGGAACCTCCTCGAACTCGAGGGTGCCGTCGGAACGGGTCGTGTGGACGTGAAGGTCGGCGTAGGGCATACTCCCATCTGTGGTGGACGGAGCAAAGTGGTTACCCCTACGGATGTCACCGTCGGTCATTCTAGGAACTCTAGGCTCTCGGGAGTCTCTAGAGAGGTACATGGACAATGTTTATAATAATCGATCACGTGTGTTCGTTCGTAATGCTACTCAACGGCACCGGCGAGTTCATCGACGACTACGAGTATCCCGCGACCACCGAGGAACTGATCGACGAGTGTGGCGAGAACTGTCTCGAACTCCCGAACGGGACCGAGACGGTCGAGGAGGTGCTCGAACGGCTCGAATCCGAGACGTTCTACTCGCCCGAGGACGCCCGGTTTGCGGTCTACTCGGCGGTCAGCGACAAGGCGGTCGGCCGCGTCGGCTACAGCGACCGCGACCCGACCCCGCCGGGCAGCCCACACGGGCCCGAACCGATGTCGTTCTGATACTGTTCGAGGGACCGATCGCCCCCGCGGCGACGCTGGTCGAGTCCAAGCGCCTTCCGATCGACGGGGGCACGCCCACTTTGGAGTATTAATACATTCGCAACAGCTGGGCGTGTCGCGTCGAGTCGACCTCCAGAACGTTCGCCTCCTCGATAAATCCCTCCTCGATAGCCAGTTCCACCGCACGGGTGCCGACGATGTTCGCGACCGTCGCCCGTGCCAGACTGTCGACGACGGCGCTCTCCTCGACCGCCTCGCCGCCGTAGAACTCCTCTGTCACGGTCAGCGTGATCTCGCCTTCCTCGAAGGTTTCGCCTAAGACCTCCGGGTCACAGACGGCGACGAGCAACCCGTCCGGCGTCCGGCGTTCGTTGACGATCATTCGCCTAGCTGTTTTCGTTCCTCCTCGACGATGCGCTGTTCGGTCCGTTCGCGCATCTCTTCTGCTTCTTCGGCGATCTCCTCTGCCTCCTCGTACTCGCCCAGTTCCTCGAGGATGCGTACTTTCTCCTCCAGGACGCCCTCGTTTCGCATTCCGAGCCGGATCGCGTTGTCGATACACTGCAAGGCGTCCTCGTTTAAGCCACGCTCGTGGAGGAAAAAGGCCCGGTTGTACCACGCCTGGGGGAACCGTTCGTCGATCCCGACGGCCCGTTCGGCGTGTTCCAGAGCCTGTGCGGTCTCGCCGAACTCCCAGAGGGCGTACGCGAGGTTGGTTTCGGCGGTCGCGGCGTGTTCACTCGAGTCGTCGATGGCCAGAGCCTCCCGGTGTGCGCCGATGGCCTCGTCCCACTCTTCGAGTTCGGCGTGGGCGACGCCCTTGTTCACCCACGCTTCCTGCTTGCGGTGGTCGTCCTCGGCGAACTGGGCGGCCCGTTCGAAGGTCTCGGTGGCCTGTTCGAAGCGGTTTATTTGCATGTAGTTTAAGCCCACGTCGAGCAACTCGCCGGCGTCGACCGCCAGGTCCGAACGCTGGCGCTCGTCGAGGACGTCCGCGAGGACCCGCGAATCGACGGGGTCGACCTTCGAGGGGTCGACGTCCAGTTCCGGCGGATCGAGGTCGAACTCGTCGTAGGGGTCGTCGAAGCCACCGCCTTCGGAGAACCGGTGTCCGTCCTTTCGGTCTCCCGCTCGGTCGGTCATTGGGTCGTGAGTTCGGTCGCGCGATGGTTAAGGCCTGCGCTCGCGTCCGGCCGCTGGCACCCTGTCGGAGACGTTCTACCCATACGTGAACGTCGACAGTTATACCCGTCGCCGATCGATATCGTCACCACGTCTGATGAGTCTCGCCGTCCTCTCCGCGCTGTCGGTCCCCGGAACCACCTGGCTCGAGAGCCTCGCCGGCGGGCGAACGTGGCTTTCCGTCCCGGTGATTCTGGCCGCCTCGTATCTGCTGGCCCGACTGGTCTACACCATAAGCCGTCGTCACCTCGCCCGCTCGAGTGCGGGGACCTCCTTCGGCCGGGCGACCTTCGAGGAGGTCCACACGCCGATCGCGATCACGATCGGGTTGCTCGGCGTCTATCTCAGCTTGCTCGTGCTCGATCTCCTCGAGTCCAGTTACGTCGTCGTCGGGGTCGTGACGACGGCCCTGATCGTCCTGTGGGCGCGGGCGTCGATCCGGATCGGCGGGCGCTGGCTCGAGTACGTCCGTGAGGGTGAGACGACCTACGAGTTCGCACCGATGTTCAAGAACCTCTGGACGGTCTCGGTGGTCCTCGTGACGCTCTTGCTTCTCGTCTCGGTGTGGGACCTCGAGGTGACCCCGTTTCTCGCCTCCGCGGGGATCCTCGGCATCGTCATCGGCTTCGCCGCCCAGGACGCCATCGGGAACCTGATCGGCGGCATCGCGCTGTATTTCGACAACACGTACAAGGTCGGCGACGTGATCCGGGTCGACGACGACATGCGCGGGACGGTCACCGACGTCGGCATCCGGAGTACGACAGTGCTCACCGAGGACAACTTGCTCGTGACCGTGCCAAACGCCGTGTTGAACTCCACACAGGTGGTAAACGAGAGCGCTCCCCAACGGCACATGCGCCTGCGGATCCCGATCACGGCCGCTTACGGCACGGACTACGAACTGGTCGAAGAACTCGTCCTCGAGGTCTGTTCGGAGTGTCCGCTCGTCCGGGAACGACCGGCGCCACAGGTGCTTTTCAGCGAGTTCGGCGACTCCGCACTGGTCTTCGAACTCCGTGCGTACATCAGCCACCCGCTGGTCGAAAAGCGCGCGATCGATCGGGTCAACCGCGGGGTCTACGACGCCTTCGAGGACGCCGGGATCACGATCCCGTTCCCACAGCGGGAACTGAGCTTTCTAGAGGAGGCAACGGCCCACGACTTCGACGAGCGGCTGGCGGCCGAGGAACCAGCGACCGAACGACCGCCGACCGACGGGAAGTAGCCGCGAGCCGACGCGGTAGCCACGTTACAGCCCCGAGTATTATCTCGGGTCGTGTGGTAACACCGTGTGATGTACGACACCGTCTTGCTCCCGACCGACGCTGGCGAAGGGACCGAACTGGCGATCGAGCACGCGATCACCGTCGCCGAGAGCCACGACGCCGATCTGCACGTGCTGTACGTCGTCGACAGCGACGTCTACAGCTCCTACACAGGCGACGAATACGTCCACGAGTTCGAGGGCCTCGAGACCGCCCTCGAACAGGAAGGCGAGGAGGCTATAGCGGAGATCGCCGACCGGGTCCGGGAGGCCGGCCTCGAGCCGGAGACGGCCGTCCGCCGCGGCAGTCCCCACGAACGGATTCTCGCGTACGCCGACGAGGAAGACGTCGACTTGCTGGTGATGGGGTCGAAAGACCGCCCCGGGGAGTATCGTCGATTGTTGGGCAGCGTCACCGAACGGGTCGTCCGTCTCTCCTCGACGCCGGTGACGATCGTCAAGACGCCGGTCGAGGACGAGTGAAAACCTGAACTGGTTTATCCCCCCGGGCGCAATCCGGAGGCGATGACACTCGTCGCCTTCGACTTCGACGGGACGCTCTCCGATTCCGAGATGACCGTCCTGCTCGGCGACCGGATCGACGTCGCCGACGATATGGCAGCGATCACGGAACGTGCGATGAACGACGAAATCGGCTACGCCGAGAGCCTACGCTCGCGGGCGGCCTTACTCGAGGGCCTCCCGGAGGACGACGCCCAAGCGGCCTACGACGAAGTCGAGCTCCGCCCGGGCGCGGCCGACCTGCTCGAGGCGCTCAACGCCGCCGGCGTGACGACCGCCATCCTCACCGGTGGCTTCGAACGTGGCGTCGCCGCCGCCCTGGACAGGGAGGGCGTTTCGGTCGATCACATCGTCTCGAATCGCCTGCCCGTTGTGGGTAGTGAACTTACTGGCGAGGTCGAGGGCCCACTGATCGAGGGGACAAAAGACGACGCCCTCGAGGACCTCGCCGCCGACCGGGACGTCGGGATCGACGAAACGGTCGCCGTCGGTGACGGTGCGAACGACCTACCGATGCTCGAGGTCGCCGGCCTCGCGGTCGGCTTCGACCCGAAACCCGCCGTCGCCCCGAGCTGTGAGGTCGTCGTGACCGCCATGGACGAACTCGAGGGGGTTCTGGTCGAGGAAGGCGTACTCGAAGAGTGACGGAGTGTTTTCTCCGGGACGCAGCTTCCCCTGTTCCCCTGGCGACGAGTCCCCCGTCGATGGCGATCGGTGGCCGGACGGCCGACTGATCGACGAGCGAATCAGAAGAACTCGCCCGCCTCGAGGGCGTACTCCTCGGGTATGGCGTCGACGACCCGTTCGTCGTGGATCGTCTGCATGAAGAAGGCGTCGGTGACGTACTGATCGTCGAACGCCGGCCGTGCGACGACGTCGACGACGAGAGGCGAGGCCGCCCCCTCGTTTACGTGTACGGAGAAGTTCTGTGCGTTGAGAGAGAGTGAGTCGTAGTAGGTGAAGACGGTCTCGAGGCCCGCCGCGATGTCCTCGACGACGTCGTCGTCGGGCTCCGGTACCTCGATCACGTCGGTGACCCCCCGCAGGTGCCACTGGCCGATCGGGGCGAACGGCGCGAGCCACTCGACGTCACCCGTCGAGCCGACGTACCGATCCCCGTCGCGTTCGTCCTCGAGGAGAGCCGCCCAGTAGGTCCGGCCGTGTTCGTCGTGGTACGCCCGCTCCTCGTCGACCCGGCGGCGCGTCTCGTTCGTCCCATGGTCGTCGACGATCGTCTGGAGGTGTGGGTGGACGACGCTGCTCCCGGCAGAGGGGAGGAGGTTCATGTTGATCGAGCCAACGGACGCCTCCTCGTGGTCTCTGACCGCGTGGACGTACTCGAGGGCGCAGGCGAGGCCGTCGGCGAGCAGGTCCGTGGTGAACTCCCCGACCGGGGTGAAGTGGTCCTCGGTGAGGACGACGACGTTCGAGTGTTTCCCGTAGGGAAAGAGGTTCGGGAACGAGGTGGCCTCGCCGACCGACCCCCGATCGACGCCGACGAAGTCGGGATACTCCGGGGTCGCCTCCTCGACCACGTCCGGGCAGAAAAAACAGCCCTCGTCGTCCTCGACGAACGCCGAGATGTCGGGCCGTTCTCCGTCCTCGGGTCGCGGGAACACGTCGGGGACGATACGCACCTGTTCGCCCGTCAGCGGATCCTCGCGGATCTCGATCTCGACTGCGTCCTGGGTAAAGTCCTCGAGTGGATTGTAAAACCGTGCCTCCTCGACCGTCCGCTCGCGTTCGATGGGCATCCGTGTCAGTACGTTCAGACAGGGACGACAAAAGAGTACGTCCCATCCGTCTGCGCCGGTGACGGTCCGACAGTACTGTACGTATCCTAGCAAAAATAATAAGATAGGTTAGACGGATGGTCCGGTATGGGTACGAACGGCCAGACTGGTAAAGAAGAGACCACAGCACACCAACGCAGCGACGCTCCCGACGGGGAGAACGGACCCGACCGTAGGGATCCGTCGGTTGACCAGCCCGACGACGATTCCATCGTGGACCTCGTCCAGCAACCGGTCGTCGTCGAGTGGACGAAGTTCGTCGCGGCGCTTTTCGCGCTGGTCGGCGTCGGCTTTGGCCTCGTGGCGATCCTCCTCGACGCCGCCGGCCAGGCGCTGATCGACGACACCGCCGGGTTCGAGGCGCTCGACCCGACGATTACGATGACGTTCTTCGCGGTACCGTACTTCGCCGTCGTCGCCTCGGTTATCGTGGGTGCGCTTCTCGGCTGGGGACTCGACCGGGACGAGAAGACGACGTTCCTGACAGCGGGTATCAGTACGCTGGCCGGAACGGCCGCGTTCTGGCTCCTCGGGGCGTTTCTCGGCTCGGTCCCGTTCGACGTCAGCGTCGACTTCGGCGGCCTCATCGTGAGCGCGATCGTCGCCGGGATCGCCTCGGCCGTCGTCGCCGCCGGTGGCGCCTGGACCGTCCGCAACCTCACGCCCGACGGCGTCGAGAGCACCGCCCGGGCCGCCGGGGCGAACGTTCACGCGACCGACGACTGATACTGACGGAGCAAAATCCTGACGGGTTTTCGCCGCATATTCGGACCGATGTGTCCGGGCCGCTCGTCACCGGACGGCCTCTGACCCCTTGCACGCTCTGTTAGTTGACCGGCAGTTCATTCCGAAAAGAGGCTCGCGTGAACGGGCGCGAAGTCGTCTACCTCGGGGTCTTCCGTATCGGTGATCGCTCGAGCGGACAGTCCCTCGGCGAGGAGGCCGGACAGTGGTGGTCCGACCTTTTCGGGTTCGACGAGGAACGCGTCGTGACCGTGGTCGGATTCGACGACGTGGTGAGCGACGTCGACGCCGGCCTCGCGACACTGATCGGACAGGGCGTCGGACTGGTCGACCGTGAAGTGCCAGTCGCCGGTAAACGAGAGCACGAGGAGTTCTCCCTCGAACGCAGCCAGCGCGTCCGCGTCGGACTCGTAGCCGGCCGCGAGGTCGAAGTCGTCCATCGCCCGGGTCAGGTAGAGGTAGCTGTTGGCGTCGAAGCGATCGACGAACTTCTCGGCCTGGTAATCGAGGTAGGACTCGACCTCACGGTAGGCGAAAAACGCCGCAGCGGGGTCCGGAGGCTCCTCGCGGACGGTCTCCCTGCCGGCCGAACGACGGCCGAACTTCCGGCCCATCGAGGACTTCGAGAGGTACATGATGTGGCCGATCTGGCGCGCCCTGGCCAGTCCCTCCTTTGGATCCGGACCGTGGTAGTAGTGGCCCCCGTTCCAGTTGGGATCGCTCGTGATCGCCCGCCGGGCGACGGTATCGAGGGCGAGACATTGGGCGTCGAGCCGGGGCGCAGCGGCGACGGCTGCGGCACGTTCGACGTCGTCGGGATACCGGCGCAGCCAGTCTAAGACGTTCATCCCGCCGACGCTCCCGCCGACGACGGCGTGCAGACGGCCGACGCCGAGTTCGTCGAGTAACGCCCGCTGGGCGCGGGTCCAGTCGCCCACCGTCACCGGCGGGAACTCCGTTCCGTACGGTTCGCCGGTTTCGGGGTTCGTACTCGAGGGCCCCGTCGTCCCGTAACACGAGCCCGGAACGTTCGCACAGATCACGTAGTACTCGGTCGTGTCGACGGCCTTCCCGGGGCCGACGACGTCCCCCCACCAGGCCCGTGCCTGTCCGGCCGTCCGGTCGCCCGCGTCGGGTCGGCGGGCGACGTGGGCACTGCCCGTCAGGGCGTGACAGACCACCACTGCGTTCGTCCCGTCGAACTCGCCGTAAGTCTCGTATGCGACCTCGAGGGAGGGGATCGACTCCCCACACAGGAACTGAAACTCCCCGAGATCGACCGTATCTTTCGTCGTCATGGGTGTGTCTCCCGCGTCGCCGTTCGGATCGCGTTCTCGAGGTCCCCGAGTATATCTTCCGGATCCTCGATGCCGACCGACAGCCGGATGAGGTCCTCGGTGACCCCCGCCTCCTCGCGTTCCTCGGGGGTGAGCTGGCCGTGGGTGGTGCTCGCGGGGTGGATCACGAGCGTCTTCGCGTCGCCGATGTTCGCGAGGAACTGGGCGACTTCGACTTCCTCACAGAGGCGTTTGCCGGCCGAATAGCCGTTCTCGAGGCCGAAGGCGATCATCCCGCCGTAGTCGTCGAGGTAGCGCGTGGCGTTGTCGTGGGTGGGGTGGCTCTCGAGGCCGGGATAGGTGACCCAGGCGACGTCATCGTGGTCGTCGAGGTAGTCGGCGACGATCGCGGCGTTCTCACAGTGGCGGTCCATCCGCAGTGGCAGGCTCTCGATCCCCTGGAGGGTCCCCCAGGCGTCGAAGGGTGACTGCTGGTTGCCGAGGCTGCGAAGCGAGCGAAAGCGGGCGGCGGCGGCGAAGGGCGCATCCGGGAAGTCCCGCGAGAAGTCGACGTCGTGGTAGGCGTCGTTCGTCCCGGCGATCTCCTCGTAGCCGTGGTCGCCCCAGGGGAAGGTGCCGCCGTCGACCAAAATTCCGCCCACCGTGGTCCCGGAGCCGTGGATCCACTTCGTCGTGGAGTTCCAGACGACGTCCGCGCCGTGGTCGATCGGGGTACACAGGTACGGCGTCGCGAACGTGTTGTCGACGACGAGTGGCACCCCGTTGTCGTGGGCGATCCCGGCGACCCGTTCGAAGTCGGGGGTGACGAGCGAGGGGTTGCCGATCGTCTCGAGGTGGACGTACGCGGTGTCCTCGTCGATCGCATCCTCGTAGGCGTCGTACTCGAGGGTCGGCACGAACCGCGTCTCCACCCCCCGCCGGGAGGCGGTCCTGGCGAGATAGGCGGTCGTCCCGCCGTAGGTGTCCGTCGAACAGACGACGTTCTCGCCGGCTTTCGCCAGAATCAGCGTCGCCGAATCCAGCGCGGCCATCCCGCTGCCCGTCGCCACCGCACCCACCCCGCCCTCGAGGGCGGCCAGGCGGTCCTCTAGGACCTCCGTCGTCGGGTTTCCGATCCGCGAGTAGATGTACTCCTCGCTCTCTAAGGCATAGCGGGCGGCGGCGTCGTCCGCGCTCTCGAAGACGTACGAGGAGGTCTGGTAGATCGGCGGGGCCATCGCCCCCGTCGCCGGATCGGGCGATTGCCCGGCGTGGACGCTTCTCGTTCCGAACCCTCGGAGCTCCGGCGACTGTGCGCTCTCGTCGTCGCTCATGTTTAGTATGCATACTCTGGGAGACTCTTATGCATGTCAGTAACGGCAAAAACCGCTTTCCATGCGTGACTCTCTCGCACACACACACACACACCCGTGGTTTGACGGTTGGCCAAACCGTTACAGAAATCAGAAACCCCCATGACAGCGACGCCCCCACGCGTCGGCCGACGAACGGTCCTGGGAGCCACCGTCGCCCTCTCGGTCGGCGGCTGTCTCGGCTTCGGCGAGGACGACGTCGAGGGCTTCGACCTCGAGGTGGTCGCCGACGGCCTCGCACAGCCGTGGGCGATGGCCTTCCTCCCCGAGGACTCCCGGCTGCTGGTCACCGAACTCGAGGGCCGACTCTCCCTCCTCGATCGTGAGGACGGCGACCGCGAGGTACTCGATGGAACCCCCGAGGTCTCCGCCGCCGGCCAGGGTGGCTTGCTCGACGTCGAACTCCACCCCGACTTCCCCGACGAACCGTGGGCGTACCTGACCTACGCGGCCGAAAACGACGCCGGCGAATCGACCACCCACCTCGGGCGGGGGAGAGTCGACCCCGAGAGCCCCCGTCTCGAGGACTTCGAGGAACTGTTCGTCGCCGAGCCGTTCGTCGACTCGACCGTCCACTACGGCTCGCGGGTCGTCGTCGGCCAGGAGGGGATGGTCTACGTGACCGTCGGCGACCGCGGCGACAAGCGTTTCGGCGAGCACGCAAGCGAGCACTACTCGCGGGTCACGGACAACGAACTCGGCGCAACCGTTCGCCTCGAGGCGGACGGCTCGATTCCCGATGACAATCCCTTTGTCGACGACGAGGACGTGGCCGACGCCGTCTACACCTACGGCCACCGCAACTCTCAGGGGATGGCCGTCCACCCCGAGACCGGCGAGATCTGGCAGAGCGAACACGGCGAGGAGGACGGCGACGAGATAAACGTCTTGGAGGAAGGGGGCGACTACGGCTGGCCGATCGCCCACACCGGCTGTGAGTACGGCACCGACGACCCCGTCGGCGACGATCCCTTCGACCTCGAGGACGTGGTCGATCCGCTGTACTACTGGGAGTGTAACACCGGTGGATTTCCGCCTGCCGGCACGACGTTCTACGACGGCGAGGCGTTCCCCGACTGGCAGGGAGACCTCTTCGTCGGCGGGCTGGCCTCGCGGTCGCTCGCTCGCTTTACCGTCGACGGCCGCGACGTCTCCCTCGCCGAGGAACTCCTCGACGGCCAGGGGTGGCGGATCCGCGACGTCGCGGTTGCCCCTGACACCGGCTCTCTCTACGTCGCCGTAGACGACGGGGACGCACCCATCGTTCGGCTGGTCCCCGACGGGTAGTCCGTCGACTCGAGTGAAACGGCCGGTTTCATACTCCCCTGGCCCCAACCGCCGGCCGTGACCTCGAGCCGTCGGGACCGGGTCGTGCTCGCGACCGTCGTCTTCACGGTGTTGTTCTCCCAGCTCCTGTTGTACCCGGGGGTGACGACGCTCGTCGAGACCCTCGGGGCCGACGCTACCGAGTCGGCGTTTGCCGCGACCGACGTCTCCGCGAGCATGTGGTTTCTCGTCGCCGAGTTCGCCGCCTACGTCGCCTTCGTCGGCGTCTGGGGGGTCACGAGCGACGTGACCGGGAGGCGGACGCCGTTTATCGTCGCCGGAGCACTGGCCGGCTCGGTCGGCTACGCCGCCCTGGCCCTCTCGCCTGCGGTCGGCTCGCTCCCCTTCGAGGGCGTGCTCCTCTTGCGAGTGTTCCAGGGGGCGATGACTATCGGTGCCTTCTCGTTGACCATGACGATGCTCATGGACCTCGAGGGCGGCCACGGGAAGAACATGGGCGCAGCGGGGATCGCCATCGGTCTCGGGGCTGCCCTGGGTGCCCCCGTCGGCGGCCAGCTCACCGAACTCCACCCACTCACCCCCCTGTTCGCCGCCGCCGGCTTGCTCGTCACCGTCGGCCTGACCGTGACCGTCGTCGAGGACCGCGCCCCGACCAGCCGTCGCACCGCCCGGGCGGTCGTAGCGAGCGTCCGCGAGCGCCCGAGCGTGACGATCCCCTACGCCTTCGGCTTCGTCGACCGGCTGACTGCGGGCTTTTTCGCCCTCGTCGGCACCCTCTACTTCCAGGAGACGTTCGGACTCGGTCCCGCCGAAACCGGGCTGATGCTTGCCTGTTTTTTCGCCCCGTTCGCCCTGTTGCAGTACCCCATGGGCGTCCTCTCCGATCGGATCGGCCGCACGATCCCGATCGTCGTCGGCTCGATGTTCTACGGGGCCGGCATCCTCGCCGTCGGGGCATCCCCCACCGTCGCCGTCGCCGCGGGCGCGATGATCGCCGTCGGCGTGCTCGGCGCACTCGTCGCCCCCGCCACCATGGCCCTTGTCACCGACATCGCCGGTGAGGGCGACCGCGGGGTCGCGATGGCCGGGTTCAACCTCGCCGGCAGTCTCGGCTTTCTCGGAGGATTCCTCGTCGGCGGCGTCGTCGCCGACGCCTACGGCTTCTGGACGGCCTTCCTCGTCGTCGGCGGCCTCGAGATCGCCATCGCCCTCGTCGCGATCCCCGCCGTTCTCAAACTCTCACTCGAGGACCCGCCCGGCGTGTCCCTCGAGGAGGACTCGGGGTAGTGACCACGGTGCGTGCCATAGAACCACAGACTTCGAAAAGAGCAATACAGACGGTGGGCGAGTACGATCTATCTAATCTTAAAATCCATCAAAAGTGTCGTGCAAGACACAGAGCATCGACGCCGTGTTTGTTCGACCCGTTGGATGATTGTACTAGTTATCTATGTGATTGGTGTTTTCGAGTTTCAGGCCACGAAAAAAATACGGCTGCGATCTTTAGCGGACGGTAGAGGCGTATGAATCCAAACGATCGATCCGATCCCAGCGACACTGCGGACTCGGGGACCAGTATCCGAGCAAACGCGAAACCGACGTTGCCGGATAGTGAACTGAACAAGGAGAGTAAACGACTGGACGTTACCGAACTCGGTCGGCGGACATATCTGATGGGGGCGGCAGCGGTGGGTATGGCGTCCGTTGGTGGCATCGGGGCCGCTGGCCTAACGGCTGCAGAGGGGACTACCGGGGCCGATCTGCTGTGGGAATTCGAAACCGATGCTGAAGTAAAATGGTCGTCGCCGACGGTCGTTGACGGAACGGTGTTCGTCGGGAGTCACGACCACAACGTCTACGCGCTCGACGCGACGACCGGCGACAAGCAGTGGCAGTTCGAAGCCAACGATCGGGTGCGATCGCCGCCGATGGTCGCCGACGGGACGGTGTTCGTCGGGAGCCACGACCAGAATCTGTACGCTCTGGACGCGGAGACCGGAGACAAACGGTGGCAGTTCGAAACTCGCGGCGGTGCAGTGAAGCACTCGCCGACGGTCGCCGACGGGACGGTGTTCGTCGGGAGCGACAATCACAACGTCTACGCGCTGAACGCGGAGACCGGCGACGAACGGTGGCAGTTCGAAGCTACCGATCGGGTAAAGTCGCCGACGGTCGCCGACGGGACGGTGTTCGTCGGGAGTGACGACCAGAACCTGTACGCACTGGACGCGGAGACCGGCGACGAACGGTGGCAGTTCGAAGCCTCGGATCGACTGCGATCGTCGCCGACGGTCGCCGACGGGACGGTGTTCGTCGGGAGCGACGATCACAACCTCTATGCCCTGGACGTAGACACTGGCGAGAAGCAGTGGCAGTTCGAAACCGGAGGTGCGGTCCATGCATCGTCGCCGACGGTAGCCGATGGAACAGTATTCGTCGGAAACGACGACGAGAACGTATATGCGTTAGACGCAGGAACCGGCGACCTGCGGTGGCAGTTCGAGACCGGCGGCGAAGTACACTCGTCGCCGACGGTCGCCGACGGAGCGGTGATCGTCGGGAGTGGCGACCACCACGTGTACGCACTCGAGGCGGAGTCCGGTGAGAAGCAGTGGCAGTTCGAAACCGGTGGCAAAGTGAAATCATCGCCGACGGTGGTGAGCGGAACGGTGTTCGTCGGGAGCTGGGATCACAACATCTACGCGCTGAACGCGGGCGTCACCGGATCGAGTCGGGGTTCGCGCGTGAACCTGGGGACGCTCGGACACCATCACGTGTGGGCAAAACGTGCCGCTGACGCGACGCCGGCTGCCGAGTTTACGATCACCGACGTCGATTCGGCCGACGAGGTCGAGACGGGACCCGGAGAACCAGTGAACGTGGCCGTCACCGTCGAGAATACCGGAACCGTCGCGGGAACCGACGACGTGACGTTCGTGTCCGCCACCGATTCGTGGGACGTCAGCGCGGAGACAAGCAGCGGTCCCGAACCGTTCGACGCCGACGTCGGCTGTGCGGTGTGTAACATGACCCCGGACGGCGAGACATACGAAGCCTGGCACGGACAGGTCGTCCACGCCGACGGCACCCGGAACGAGTTCTGTTCGACCGGCTGCATGGTCGAATACGTCGTCTACTCCGACTTCTACGCTACATCCGACTCCGGTATCGACGACGTTCTGGCTGTGGACTTCGAAGACGTCTACGAGGACGACGGTCAGTGGACTCGCGACGGGGATTACAAAGAACTGATCGACATGGACGAGGGCTACTTCCTGTTGGTACCCTCTGGTCACAGCTACTACGGGATGCCGATGGGCAACGGGAGTCCGCTCGCCTTCTCGAGCCGGGACGACGCGGTGGGCTGGCTCGAAGCCAACGATATCGACTACTACGAGGACGTCAGCGAGGATGACATCGTCACGCTTGACGAACTCGAGCCGGCGCTGGTCGACTACCGCGAGCGACGACGGAAAGATTTCGCGATCGACGTCGACGCCGCGGTGGCGAAAGACGCCGAGAGTGCCATACTCGACGTAACCGTCGGGTACTGGGGAGAAGACGAAGAGTCGACCGAGACCGTCACCGCCACCATCGATGGCACGACCGAATTCGACGATTCGGTCTCTCTGGAGAGCGGCGAGACGTGGGGGGAATCCTACGAGTTAGATGTCAGTGACCTCCCGATTAGCTGGACCGTCGAAACTGCCGAAAAGACTGCCGACGGGACGCTGAAAAGCGATGACAACAGCGACCCCGACGTGCCGTCCAGTGAAACAGTCGACCTCGACGTGGCCGAGAGCACTGGAGTCACACTCGGCGCTACCGCCCCGACCGCCGACGGCGAGTACGACTGGTTCATCGCGACCTCCGACGACGAGTCTCGGAGCTATACCCTGTCGATCGATCCTGAAGACGAGGAATCGACGGCCGACGACGACCCCGGAAACGAAGAAACAACGGCCGACGACGATCCCGAGAGCGAGGAATCGACGGGTGACGACAGTTCCGACGACCTGCCCGGGTTTGGAATCATGGGAACACTCTCCGCTTTCGGCGGAATTGGCTATCTGCTCAAACGGCGGCTAACCGAAGACGAGAAAGAATAGTACTGAAACCGGAGTGTCGGCCCGTTCGACTCACGGCCTTTCCCTCGTTCTATGACGCGCTGACCTACGGCCAACTCTCGGCGACGTGTCGGTAGATCTCCCGACACCGCCTCAGTACCTCGAGGGAGACGCTCTCGTCGGCCGTGTGTGCCTCACCGGGTTCGGCGGGCCCACAGATCACACATTCGGTCCCCGCCTGCGAGAGCCAGCCGGCGTCGGTCGCGTGGGGTTTCGTGACGTGTTCGGGCGTCCCCTCCCCGGCGAGTCGGGCTGCCTCGAGGACGCTCTCGGAAAACGCCTCGTCGGTACACTCCATCGGCGGCAGGTCCTGGTCGACCGTCCACTCGACGCCCTCCCGTTCGACGCGCTCCAGAGGTACGCGCTCGCCGGGAACCGTCCGTTCGTCGACCGTAACCCGACATCGGTCGGGAACGACGTTCATCGCCGATCCGCCCTCGACCTCCGTGACGGCGACTTTCCCCTCGAGGCGCTCGCCCGCGACGGAGACGACGGGCGTCTGGAGGCCCCTGATCTCCTCGATCGCCTCGGTCGCCCGGTAGATCGCGTTCGTTCCCGCAGCCGGCTCGCTCGCGTGAGCTGTGGTCCCGGTCGCGGTGATCGTGCTCCCCCGTCTCCCTTTGTGGGCGACGGCGACGTCGGTAGTTCCGGGACTCGAGTAGCCCGTCGATCCCTCGCCGACGACGGCGTAGTCGGGGGTAAAGCCCCCGTCGATCGCGTGGCGGGCTCCGACGCCGCCGACTTCCTCGCCGACGAAACTCGCGAAGACGAGTTCGCCCGACGGCTCGGCGTCCCGGAAGGCGAGGGCGGCGGCCGCCACCGCGCCTTTCATGTCCGCCGACCCACGGCCGTAGAGGCGATCGCCACGGCGTTTGAGGACGTACCCACCGTCCTCGACCTGTGACTCGTCGGGTGGGACGACGTCGTGGTGGCCGACGAGAGCGAGCGTCGGCCCCGCCCCTTTCCGGGCGAAGACGTTGCCGACCTCGTCTCGGCGAACCGTCGCGTCCGTCCGCTCGCGTAGCCACTCCGCTATGTAGTCGCCGGCGACCCGTTCGTCGTCGTGGCTCGGAATCCCGACGAGTTCCCGGCTCAACTCGAGAACGTCCATATCCAAAAGGGGGATCTCCTGGGGGGTAAGTCGGTCGGTGATCTAGTTCACCGACATCTGTTCGTACACCGGCTCCTGTTCTATCGGTTCGGTGTCGGTCAGCCGACTCACCGAGTGGGCGACCTCCCTGACGTTTGCCGCCTGCTCCTGGCTCGCGGCCGCGACGGCCTCGGCCTCGCCTGCGACGTGGTCTGCGGCATCCGAAACGTCCTCGACGGTCTTGGCGATCACCTCGACGCTTTCGGCCTGCTGGTCGGCCGCCTGTGCGACGTCGTCCATCCCGCTTGCGGTTTCGCGGGCCGAGTCGTGGATCTCGTCGAGGTCGTCGACCGTCTCCCGGACCCGGTCGGTCCCTTCCTCGACCCGGTCTACCGTCTCGTCCATCGTCTCGACGGTCCCGACCGCCCCCGACCGAACCTCCTCGACGACCGCCTCGATCTCCTCGAGATCGGCGCGGGCGTTTTCGGAGAACTCCATCACCTCCTCGGCGATGACCGACAGCGTCCCGGTCGACTCACCCGCCCGTGAGGCCTCGATGTTCGCGTTCGTCGCGAGCACCTTCGTCCGCTTTGCGAGTTCGTCGATTCGCTCGACGACGTCGTCGATCTCGTCGGTTCGCTCTTCTAGGTCCGCGGCGGCCGAACTGACCCGTTCTGTGGCGTCGTCGATCTCCTCGAGTGCCGAAAGGGCCTCGTCGGCCGACCGTGCACCGCTCGCCGCGAGCGCTTCGGTCCGTTCGCTCGCCTGACTCACCTCGTCTGTCACCGCCGCGACCTCCTCGACGGCGGCACTGACGTCGCCGAGTTCCGTCGCGGCGCGCCCGACGTCGTCGGCTTGCTCGTCGGTCAGTTGGCTGATCCGTTCTGCGCGTTCGGCGACGTCTTCGCTCGCGTCGTACAGCTCCTCGACGGGGGCTTCCACGTCCTGTTCGACCTCGGAGGCGAGTTCGTCCCGGCGATCGACCGCCCGCTCTAGGTCCTGGGCGTAGGAATCGACGTAGGTGTCGGCGGCGACCTGCAAGTCGAGGTTGATGATCCGAAGGAGCGCCAGGACGTCCCGCATCGTGTCCTCGACGGCCTCGTCGATCCGGCCCTCGAGTACGTCCACGAACTCCTCGTAGTCGTCGTCACTCGACTCCCCGCCGAACCCGAGGGCCGCGAGCAGCCCACCCGACTCGTCCGAGTCGTCCTCCAGGTGTTCGGCGACACACTCTTCGACGATGTCGTCGACGTCCGATCTGACCCGCTCGGTCATCCGCGAGAGGATCAGGTCGTAGTAGACGCCGTACTGGCCGACGTACTGTTTCAGGGGCATGTCGATCATCTCGTGGAGTTTCCCGATCCGTGCCCGGTTCTCGAAGTACCCCCGGTCGTAATCGCCACTAGCGAGGCTGACCAGGTACGCCCGCTGGGTCTGTTTTAACTGCTCTACGCCTTTCGGCGACCGCTCGATCACCTCACGGGCTTGCTCGTACTGGATCAGGTTGTCGTAGAAGTCCTCGGCGATCTCCTCTTGGTTCTCGCGCAAGAGCGCCTCGAGATCCGACAGTCGTCGCTCGTCCTCGTCGTTGAATCCGATGAAATCCTTTCGCCAGGCGATCTCCTCTTCGTCCAGGCCGATGTTCTCGACGAGTTCGTCGACGTCGAGAAAACGGTTCAATCCCCCACGACCGAACTTCCGTTCCGGGTCCATACGGAAGCATATATGCATATTCGGTTAAGTTTAACTGTGTAGACTCGAACATATTCTCCGACTGCGGCCCACTTCCGTCCCGCACCCTTATACGACGACGAGTCCAAAGTACCGTATGAACGTCGTGCCGGACACGAGCGTGGTCATCGACGGCCGCGTCTCCCTGGCGATCGAAGACGGGTCGTTCGAGGACGCGACGATCTGTGTCCCCGAAGCAGTCGTCGCCGAACTCGAGGCCCAGGCGAACGACGGCCTCGACGGCGGCTGGGAGGGTCTCGAGGAACTCCAGGCCCTGACTGCCCTGGCCGAGGACGGGACGATCGACCTCGAGTACGTCGGCGAACGCCCGACCGCGATCGAGCGCGGCCACGCCTCCGAGGGCGAGATCGACGCCCTGATCCGCGATCTGGCCGAGGACCTCGAGGCCACCTTCTTCACGAGTGACGTCGTCCAGGCCGAAGTCGCGAAGGCGAAAGGCCTCGAGGTCGAGTACGTCTCCCCGGAAGTTCGGGAGGTCGGGACGCTCACGATCGAGGAGTACTTCGATTCGGAGACGATGAGCGTCCACCTGAAAACGGACGCCGTCCCGATGGCCAAACGCGGCGAGCTCGGCGGGATGCACTACGAGCCGGTCGCCGAGGAACCCCTCGACGAGGGGACGATGGACACCTACGCCCGCGAGGTCGTAGACGGTGCCCGAGAGTCCTCGGATGGCTTTATCGAACTGTCGGAACCGGGCATGAAGATCGTCCAGTTCAGGGACTACCGGATCGCGATGGCCCGTCCGCCCTTCTCCGATGGCATCGAGATCACCGCCGTCAAACCCATCGCCCAGACCGACATCGAGGACTACGAACACGCCGACGAGCTCAAAGGTCGATTGCTCGAGGCCCAGCGTGGCGTGCTCATCTCGGGCTCACCCGGGGCGGGCAAATCCACGTTCGCCCAGTCGGTCGCCCGCTATCTCAACGACAACGACTACGCGGTCAAGACGATGGAGAAACCGCGGGACCTCCAGGTCGGCCCCGAGATCACCCAGTACACCGAACTCGGCGGGCGGATGGAAAAGACCGCCGACGCCTTGCTCATGGTCCGACCGGACTACACCATCTACGACGAGGTCCGCAAGACCGACGACTTCGAGGTCTTCGGGGACATGCGACTGGCCGGCGTCGGCATGATCGGTGTCGTCCACGCAACCCGTCCGATCGACGCCCTCCAGCGGCTGATCGGCCGGGTCGAACTCGGCGTGATCCCACAGGTGGTCGACACCGTCGTCTACATCGAGGCCGGCGAGGTGTCGACGGTCTACGACGTCAAAACCGAGGTCAAGGTGCCCGCGGGGCTCACCGAGGAGGACCTGGCCCGTCCGGTCATCCTCGTCACCGACTTCCGGACCGGCGAACCCGCCTACGAGATCTACACCTTCAACCGCCAGGTCGTCACCGTCCCGCTCACCGACGAGGACGGCCCCGAAAGCGAGTCCGGCGTCGACCGCATCGCCAAACAGGAGATCGAACGCGAGATCCGCTCGATCGCCCACGGCTACGTCGACGTCGAACTCAAGAGTCAGGATCGGGCGGTCGTCTACGTCGACGAGGGCGACATCTCGAGTGTGATCGGCAAAGGCGGCGGCCGGATCACCGACATCGAGAACCGGCTCGGGATCGACATCGACGTCCGTACCCACGACGAGAAGCCGGGCCACGCGAGCAGTAGCGCCGCCGGCGATAGGGCAGGGAACACCCCCGCCGGCGGACAGGCCGGCCGGATCGTCACCCCCGAGATCACCTCGAGACACGTCGTGATCCCCGTCGACGGCAACCACGGCGAGACCGTCGAGATCCAGGCCGGCGGCGAGTACCTCTTTACCGCCACCGTCAGCCGTGGCGGGGAGATCCAGGTCTCACGCGGGAGCTCGATCGCCGAGGAACTCGAACGGGCGATCGACCGGAAACAGCCCATCACGGTCGTCTAACACTCGAGATGGTTCCCGTCGGAGCGTCGAGTACGTGGGTCGCGAGCGTCCTGCGACTCGCCGCGATCGCCCTCGTGATCGTCGGCTTTCTCGGGTCGGTCTCGACCGATTCCGTCCCCGTCGTGACCATCTCGGCCTACAGCGTCCTCTTTTGGATCGGCGTCGCCTGTGCCGTCGTCTCGATCTATCTCGGGATCTTCCTGCAGGGGGTCGATTGACCTCGAGGGAAACGAGCGAGACGCCGGCCGGGGGGGCCGAAGTTACGCCTCGAGGCGCCGTTCGTGCTCGCCGTCTTCGGCCACGGCGACCTCGAGATCCTCGTTGAGGGCGGCGATCGCCTCCTCGGGGTCGGTCTCGGAATCGAAGACCCGGTCGAACCCCATGTCCTCGAAACGGGCCCGGGTTTCCTCGAAGTCGTCCTGGCCGACGGCGAGGTTGCCGCCGATGTAGGTGGCCACGTCCAGTCCGGCCGCCTCGATCTTCTCGTGGAAGCCCTCACAGTCCTGTTTGGCGTGGCCATAAAGCGAGGAGACGAGTACAGCCTCGGCGTCGTGGGCCTTCGCGGCGTCGACGAACTCCTCCTGGGAGGTCTGGACGCCGACGTTGACGACGTCGAAGCCGCTCGTCGAGAGCGCCTGTTCGAGGATCGTGATCCCGACGACGTGTGCATCTGATCCGATGACACCG
The DNA here is from genome assembly GCA_001564255.1 of Natrialbaceae archaeon Tc-Br11_E2g1. Classification (GTDB taxonomy): domain Archaea; phylum Halobacteriota; class Halobacteria; order Halobacteriales; family Natrialbaceae; genus Tc-Br11-E2g1. The sequence goes on along the minus strand of LKNC01000007.1, from coordinate 1,554 downwards.
AGGATGACTGTCTTCTGCATGTCGTACCTTCACGAAAGAACACGACATACATAAACGTAATCATTCATCATGAGGGAGGGAGTCGACATCACACCCCGTGGTCGCGACGGGGGAGAGGCGCGGTCGCCGGGTGGGCCCTCACTGTTCGCTGTAGACATCCGGGTTTCGCCACCAGAACAGCCCCCACGAGAGCATGAAACCGCCGGTCATCCCCACCAGATCGCCGACGAGCTGTGGGACCCCCACGTCGTCGATCGCCAGTAACGCCAGTGAGGAGCCAAGCGAGGCCCCGAGCAGGACGAAAGTGAGGTCGCCGAGGATCCAGGTCCGGGAGTTCTCCCAGTAGTGGCGACGGTCCTCGTCGTACCAGACGCCGACGTAGACGAGTACGGGGGCCATGGCGGTGATCACCGTGACGACCTGGTAGCTCTCGGGGAGTCCGAGATCGAAAAGCAAGAGGCTGTTGAGCACGGTCCCGACCATCGAGGCCAGGAGCAACCCACCGAGCAACCATCCCCAACGCGGTAATCGGTCTTTATCCATGGTACCGAGCGATCGCCGCGGGAAAATAACGGTAGCGTTATTCGGCGCAGCAGGCGTCCTCGGAGGAACCCGAATCGTCGACGCCGCCGTCGGCGGTCATCGGCTCTTCGATACGATAGAGGCTCTGTCGTGCGTCCGCGAAGTATATATCCTCGTCGACGATCCCGATATCCCCGAGGCGCTCTAGGGCGTACCGGACGGTCCGTGCAGAGAGCATAGATTCCTCGACGATCTGTTTCTGAGTGAGGGGCCCGTCGTACTCGAGGACTTTGAAAACGAGTTTCGCACTCGGCGGGAGGTCCTCGATGCCCTCCTCGTCAGTATCTACCATATCCTAAACTCAACGTAGCCAGTGGTATAAAAGTTGAGCCTTACCTGAAGGGGAGATGTCGTTTCTACCGAGCGACGTCAGCCGCCGGCCGTATCGCCACCTCGAGGCGGTCCCCGGGTGGGAATTCCCGGTCAGGGCAGACGAGTTTCGCCCCGAACCCCCCGTCACGGGCGGAGAAAAGCGAGAGGCCGGTGACCGGTTCGTCGTTTGCCAGGACGACGACGTCGTCCCACGCCGTGGTCCGTCCGTGTGTGACCCCGAGGCGGTCGCCGTTGAGCGAGACCTGGCCGTCGGGACCAGAGAGGAGTCCGCCGCCGTCGTAGTGTGGGATCCCGCCGTCGAGGACGCCCCCGTCGTCGGCACGAACTCCGGCGAACCCCTTCCCCGGGTTCGGGTGTGCCGGGGAATCGAGGACGACGGACGATTCCCCCGTCTCGACGACCCGCCCCGTCCCGTCCCACTCGAGCGGTCGGACCTCGAGGGCGAGTTCGATCGGAAGCGACCCGCTGGCACGGTACGGGTTCGCCCCGTGTTCGCGAAACCCGACGTGGAGGTGGTTGTCGACCCACGGGGCGAAAAACCCCGCCCGGACGAGCGTGCCCAGACGCTCCCCTGCCTCGACGCGCTGTCCCGGTGTAACCGCCGGCTCGACGTGTAAGACCCGGGCGACCAGTCCCTCG
>LKNC01000195.1 GCA_001564255.1 Natrialbaceae archaeon Tc-Br11_E2g1 | reverse complement strand
CTGTTCTTCATCTGCCTGCTGTACTGGGGTACCGCGACCTACGCCGTCTTCGGCGGCCTGCTCTACTCCGATCCGGTCCAGGACACCGACACGGCCGTGACCCTCGGCGAAGCCGACTCGTTCATGCAGATGCCCGGGGCCGACGGTGACGCACTCGTCGCACTCACCGTCCAGCTCGCGGACATGCCCGAGTGGCTCGTCGGTCTCGTCGCCGCCGGTGCGGTCGCAGCCGCACTCGCGACGACCGCGGGTCTGTTCATCTCCGCGTCCTCGGCAGCCGCTCACGACATCTACACCAACCTGTACAAGACGGACGCGACCCAGCGCGAGCAGATGATCGTCGGCCGGACGACGATCCTCCTGATCGGTGTCCTGACCGCGATCATCGCGCTCAACCCACCGGCACTGATCGGCGAGATGGTCGCGATGTCGTTCGCCATCGCCGCGTGTGTGTTCTTCCCCGTGTTCTTCCTCGGGCTGTGGTGGGAGAACGCCACCCAGGAGGGTGGTATCGCCGGCATGCTCGCCGGTATTCTGATTTCTTTCGGTGCGATCGCAAACGACACCGCGATCCCGATGTACACCGGCGTCGAGGGGGCCGTCTCCACCGAACTCGCGACGATCGTCCCGGGACTGGGCTCGGCACTCGTCGGCGTTCCGGTCGTCTTCGCCGTGATCATCGTCGTCTCGCTGGTCACCGAGAACCCGCCGGAGGACGTCAAACGCCTCGTCAGGCAGTGTCATAGCCCCGAACCGATGGAGAAACTCCAGTCCGCTGAGGACGCAGCCGCCGACGACGACTAACCAATGTACGAGAAGATACTCATCCCGACGGACGGAAGCGAAGTCGCAGAGAACGCCGTAACCCACGCACTCGACGTGGCCGAAAAATACGGGGCGGAGGTTCACGCCCTGTACGTCATCGACGTCGACGCCGTCGACGTCAGCCTCGGGACCGAACAGGTCCAGCGGCTCAAGGACGGCCACTTCGACGAGATGCCCGAACTGCAGACCGAAGCTCGAGACGCGACGGGCCACGTCGCCGAACAGGGCGAGGGGATGGGCGTCGAGGTCGTCGAATCCGTCGTCGCGGGCCAACCACACCGTCAGATCGGTCGGTACACCGAGAAAAACGGCATGGACCTGGTCGTGATGGGATCGGCAGGACGCAGCGGTATCCGTCGAGCCCTCCTCGGGAGCGTCGCCGAGCGAACCCTCCGGACCACCAGGGTCCCGGTGATGGTCGTCGACATCCACGAAGACGACGAGTAACGCACGACGAACACCCGTTTCGTGGTCGCTTCTCCCCTCCAGTCGCTCACTCGCGGCTCTTGGTCGCGAGCTCGTAGTTCCAGAACAGCCCGAAGTACGCCGCGATGCCGGCGAGCATCATCATGTAGTAAGCGTAGGTCGGGCCGTCGACGACCTGGAACAGTAACTCGACCAGTGACACCCAGACGATCGCGAAAGCCAGGTCGACGGCCATACCCCACTTTTCGTCCCGAACCGTCGCGACCCACTCTCTGACGTTGGTCACCGATCGATCACCCGATCCGAGACGATTAACCGTGCCATACTCCCCGATTCGGGAGGGGACTCAAAAAGCCTTACACCTGCTCGTGGTCCGTTCACCGCGACGGCCGAACGGTGGGCGTTCGGCAGTGACACTGCAGGACGGAAAGACGTGACCGGCCGGCCGAGCGAGTGAGAGAATTCGAGACGCCGGAGCGAACCGCCGGCACGAACCGTGAGAGCAAAGTCCCGGTGGCCCGACCTACAAACGTGACCGAAACCGTACGCGGCCTCGACGTCTCGAGCAAGGAGGTCACGCTCCTCGCTGTCGTTGACGTGGGCCTGCTCGCCGGGCTCGTCCTCGCTGGCCAACTCTCCCACGGTATCGATCCGTTTGCGGACCCCCTCGGCACACTCGAGACGATGGTTCCGTTCGTCGTCGGCTGGATCGTCGTCGCACCGATCGCTCGCGTCTACGCCGAGGACGTCCTCGCTTCGCGGGTGGAAACGGTCCGCGTGACGACGGTGTGCTGGCTGGCCGCGGCAAACGTCGGCCTGATCGTCCGTTCGTCGCCCACCTTCGATGGCAGTGCAGTCTGGGCGTTTAACATCGTGATGACCGGGCTTGGACTCCTCGCCTTGCTCGCCTGGCGATTCGTTTATCTCACGCTCTCGAGACGGTGACTTCGTGTTTCGCTGCCCCGGACGCCGTGTCGGCGATCAGAGTTCGGTCGCGGCCTCGAGGGCGATGTCGATCGCACGGGCGACGTTGTTCTTTGCCTTCTCCGGGAGTTCGTCGCCGTCGACGTCGGTGCCTTTCTGGGTCCCTTCGACTAAGTTGCCGTCGACGGTACAGATCGCACCGGCCCGCAGTCCGTTCCGACGGGCGAGCGTGAAGATCGAGGCGGCTTCCATCTCGACACAGAGCAAGCCGGCCTCTTCCCAGTCGGCGACGTATTCGTCGGTTTCGGCGTAGTAGGCGTCGTCGGTCACGACGGGGCCGACGTGGACGTCCTCGTCGTTCGCTCTCGCTGCACTAACGAGAGCCGACAGCACGTGGTAGTCGGGGACGGCGGGGTACTCGACGTCCTCGTACCGTTTCGTGGTGCCTTCGGCTTTGGCTGCGCCGGTGGCGACGATCATGTCGCCGATCTCGATATCCCCCTGGAGTGCGCCCGTGGTGCCGACCCGAACGAACGTCTCGACGCCGACGCTCGCCAGTTCCTCTACGGCGATCGCCGCGGAGGGACAGCCGATGCCCGTCGAACAGATCGTCAGTTCCCGTCCCTCGTAGGTGGCGTTTACGACCTTGTACTCCCGGTTTTCCGCGATCGTCTCGGCGTCGGTGCAGTGGCTCGCGATTCGGTCGACGCGGCCGGGATCGCCGGGAACGAGCGCGAGGTCGGCTACGTCTCCCTCCTCGATCAACAGGTGGGGCTGGGTTGCCATACCCGCCGGTTCCGTGGGGGCTGTGATAAAGGGCCCGCTCCGCGTCGCTACGCGGTCGCGGAGACGGTAACCCGGTCGGCCGTGACGACGACGCGGACGTTCGCTACGTCGAACCGAACGCGCCCGGGCCGCCGTGACTCCCCGCCGTACCTGTCCGCGAACAGCGAATCGAGCGCCTCCGGATCGACGTACTCGTACAGCAGGTGTCCCGTTTCGGTGGCGTCCTCGCCGTGATACTCCGCCAGAGCCCTCACGACGGCGACACTCGGCGGTTCGTTCTCCTCGCGGTCGTACCGCAGTTCGGTTCGGTCTCCACCCCTCCGATTCCCCCCCGGTCCGTACTCACACCAACGGGTAAGTCCCTCTCTCATGCTCTCTCTGTCACGGTGACGTGACACTGTTTGTGAAATACACCCGCTGTGAGTATATATCTGCCGTCAGACGTCACTCCCTGAGAACCGTTCCTCGAGGAACCCGGCGATCACGACGGCGTCGACCTCGAGGGGGCTCACGACGACTGCGACGTTGGCCGCGCTGTCAGCTTCCCTGGTGTTGTGAGCGGACCGTCGTGACGGGAGGGGCTTCAGGCGATCATAAAGAGCAAGACGTTGTGGGTTCCGGGCCCGAGGCCGACCGCAGCGACCAGTGCGAGCACGAGCCGCCCCAGTTCCGGCGACTCCCTGAGGACGTCTTTGAACAGGCCGACGACGGCGAGCGCGAGGCCGACTTTCACGAGGACGAACAGCCAGCCGGCACCGAGCAGGTCGGCGGTCGGCAGGGCTTCCCCGGCCTCGAGGACCATCCGCGAGAGCGGGACCTCTTCGCCCGCGCCGAGGACGTCGTAGCCGATAGCGGTCGAGACGCCGTCGAGGGCCTGCGAGAAGACCACGAGCGCCCCGGTAAGGGAGGTGACTGCTGCGACTTCCGTAAACCAGAGGCTCACCGCGACCCACGCGATCGCGGTGACGAGACCCGCGATCACGATCGAGATGACGGGCCAGAACGGCTCGAAGGTCCCCAGTTCCCATCCGAGATACAGCGTCATGACCGCGAACGCGAGGAAGAAACCGCCACCCGACGCGCCGACGACGCGGGAGATCGAGGGCTGGAGCCCCGCGGCGTAGAGGAAACTCGCGAGAATCCAGACGAACCCGGCGAGGACGGCGGTCGTCAGGTAGACACTCGGCGCGGAAAACAACGGTTCGATCGCCGAGGGGAACGCGCCGATCTTATACAGGACGTGTACCGTCGAACCGAACATCATCCACGGCGCGAAGGCGATGACCGTCCGGTCGGTCACGGGCGGTTCGAGAGCCCACAGGATGGCCACCGTGCCGACGAACAGCAAGACGAGCGGAACGAGCAGGTACCACGGTGGCAGGACGAACCCCTCTGGCAGGACCATATACAAAATTTCTACCGACCAGTGGTTAAGACTTTCCGGTTGTCGTCGAAATGCCTGGTCCACGACGGAACCGATACGCTCCGGTGTGATTCCGTCCCAGCGATCGCTCGAACGGGGTACCGATCACCGGCGTACCGATCCGTCTCAGCGGCGACGTGGCGGTCTTTTTACCCCTCGAGCGGGTGGGCCCCTGTATGGATCGACGCGAGCTCGCTCCCCTGATCGACCACACCGTTCTCGGCCCCGAGACGACGATGGCGGACGTCGAAGACGTCCTCGACGACGCCGCCGAATACGCCACCAACGCCTGTGTCCCACCGTGTTACCTCGAGGGCGCGACCGAGTACGCCCCCGAGGTCACCGTCGCGACCGTCGTCGGCTTCCCCCACGGCAACCACCACCCGGATGTCAAACGCCACGAGGCGGTCACGGCCTGGCAGACGGGTGCGGACGAACTCGACGTCGTGATCAACGTCGGCCGACTGAAAGCCGGCGAGGACGAAGCGCTCACGGCCGAACTGCAGGAGTTGACCGCCGCCGTGCCGATCCCCGTGAAGGTGATCCTCGAGACGCCGTTGCTCACGGACGGGGAGATTCGACGGGGCTGTGCGGTCGCCCTCGAGGCCGACGCCGCGATGGTCAAGACCGCCACGGGGTTTTCCGATGGCGGAGCGACGACGGAAGACGTCGACCTGATGAGCGAGTACCTCCCCGTGAAAGCCAGCGGTGGAATCTCGACCTACGAGGCGGCTATCGGGATGATCGACGCCGGCGCCGAACGGATCGGGACCTCGAGTGGCGTCGGGATCCTTCGAACCGTGACCTCGGGTGGGGACTCCGGTTGAGTGGTGAGCGACGTCGTCTCCGTCTACCGTCCCCTTCGGCGTCAGATCGGTCGTCGGACCGCGAGGACGACCAGATCGGAGAACGGGGTATCGTCTTTCCCGTCGCCGCCGGCGTGTTCCGCGAGTTCCCCGAGTTCAAAGCGATGGATCCGCTCGTCGGCGTGGGTCAATCTCTCGAGTACCAGCGCCTCGAGGCCCGGATCCGCGTCGTGTTCGAGCAGGAACTGCGCGATGTCCCCGGGCATGAT
>LKNC01000194.1 GCA_001564255.1 Natrialbaceae archaeon Tc-Br11_E2g1 | reverse complement strand
CCGGGGTCGGTCCTCGTAGTCCGCGCTCGATCGGGAGGGGCCGTACTCGTCGTCTCTCAGGTGATCGGTCCCCGAACCGTCGGCTGGCGGTTCCGCGTCGGCTTCTGGCTCCGGTGTGTTCCCGGCCGGCTCCGCTTCGGAACGGTAGCCAACGGCGTAGCCGCCGACCGCGCCCGCGACGACACCGAACCCGCCGGCGTAAGTCGCTGTGGCGGTGAGCTCCGGCGTAAGCGTGAACGCGCCGACCTCGAAACGAAACAGCGTCGCGACGGCGACGGCCGCGATCACGTAGCCCACCGCGATCAGGCCGCCGTATTTCGCCGTTTCGGTCGGTGATATCGTTCCCGTCCGGTCACGCGTCGCGATCGACGCGGCGACGTACCCGGCGACGAGCAACACGACGAGGACCACGACGGAGTACAGTTCGGACGTCACGACCCCCTCGAGGGGCGCGAACGGGTCGACCGTTCCGTCGGTCGCGTCGGTCTCGAAGTCGGCGTTGAGGCCGCCGACCAACACCCAGCCGACGAACTCCCAGAACGCCATCTGGAGATCGATCCCGACGTCCGGAACGGGGACGACGACGCCGGCGGTCGGCACGACGTCGCCGGACCCCGCGTTCGTATCGGAGACGACCAGCACGTCGACGACGACGGCCAGGTAGACGAGGAGGTACGTCACGACGAAGGCCCCGATCCCCGCCACGCCGCTCGTGATCAGCGTCGAGTACCCTGACTCGGTCGGTTCCGCAGCCGAATCGGCCGTTTTGGTCGCGCTTTCGGTCGGTTCCGCAGCCGAATCGGCCGTTTCGGTCGCGCTTTCGGTCGGTTCGGTCCCGGAACCGGTTCGCTCTCGGGTCGTCTCCACAGTAGACGGGTCGTGATCGACGGCCGTCGCGTCCGCGTCCGTCCGCTCTCCGGACGGGTAATCCCAGCTCGGTCGGTCGTTCCCTTCGGACTCTGTGGGCTGGTAGTCCCAGCGCGGCCGTTCCGCGTCTCCTGACTCGGCAGCGGCGTACTCCCAACGAGGGCGCTCTGTATCCGCTCTCTTGGACTCCGAGGGCCGATGCTCCCGTCTCGTGTGTTCCGCTCGTGCGGTCTCCGGTGTCGTCGGGTCTTCCGAGTCCGGCTCGGAAACCGTCGTAGACGCGGAGTTCTGTTCGGACCCGTCACGGCCGGACGGGGAGGTCACGTCTCGCTCCCCCGCGGCGCGCTCTTCGCGTTCGTCTCGGTCCGTGACTGCGTCCGGCGTATCGTCGTCGGGTTCGTCGTCGGTCGCCGTTTCGTCGTAGCTGAGAGTGGGCTCTTCGGCCGCGTCCGTCCGTCGTACGGTCGGCTCTTCGACGCCCGTCGCTTCCCCGCTGTCGTCCGGTTCGTCGACCCCGTCTTCGGCTTTACCCCCCTGCTCGCCGTCCCCGGCGTTTTCGTCGGCCTCGCTGGAGAGGGTTCCATCGTCGGTCCCCCCTTCCTCGTGTTCCGGGACCGACTCGTCCGTCTCGGCTCCCTCGTCCCCCGACGTGGCCGACTCGTCGCCTAGTACCGTGAGGTCGGTCCCACACTCGGGACAGAACTTCGCCCCGTCGGGAACTTCCTCCCCGCACTCGAAGCAATACTTCATGATGTATTTTCTGTATAACACACCATATAAACTATTCTGAAATCTATCATACGGTGTCCGTGCAGAATTTACCAGTTTCGAAACCACAACCCAACGTCCGCCCGCCAGGTGTCCTCACGGCGATACCGGATCCAATGGTGTTTTATAGGCCCCTCTGCAAGGGGGTGGTACACATGGCACGAGATACGCCCGCTGTGGAGGATAGAGGAAGTCGCCGCGAGGCGGCTGGCCGAGAAATTCAACCGCGACACTGATTCTACTTCCTTCATGGTAGGCCGTGATGCACTCACCGTAGACGACGATCGGACTGTACAACTCCTGGATACGACGCTTCGCGACGGCGAGCAAGCTCCCGGCATCTCACTGTCACCCGACGAGAAAGTCGAGATCGCCCGGGCCCTAGAGCGCGCCGGCGTCGACGTCATCGAGGCGGGAAGCGCCTGCACCGGCCCCGGCGAACGCCAGGGCATCTCCAGAGTGGCCGACCTCGAGCTCGATGCACTGGTAACGAGCTTCTGTCGGGGACTGAAAAACGACGTCGACCTCGCACTCGAGTGTGGCGTCGACGGTATCCACCTCGTCGTGCCGGCGAGCGACCGCCACGTCGAGGACAAGGTCGGCTCGACCAAAGAGCGAAACCTGGAGAAAACTGCAGAGCTCGTGGCTTACGCCAAAGAAGAGGGCCTGTGGGTCGAAGTCATCGGCGAGGACGGCTCGCGTGCGGACCTCGAGTACCTCGAGCAACTGATGGAAACGGCACTCGAGGCCGGCGCCGACCGGGTCTGTTTCGCGGACACCGTCGGCCACACGGGACCGGAACGCACCTACGAGGCCGTCTCCCGCCTGTCGGAACTCGGTCCCGTCAGCGCCCACACCCACGACGACCTCGGGTTGGGCGTCACGAACGCCTTAGCGGCGATCGCTGCGGGAGCGGACCTCGTCCACTGTACGGTAAACGGCTTGGGCGAGCGCGCGGGGAACGTCGCCTTAGAAGAGGTCGCGATCGCCCTCGCACACGTCTACGACATCGAGACGCTCGAGCTAGAGCGGGTGTACGACCTCGCACAGATCGTCTCCCGGACCACGGGCGTCGCCCTCCCCCCGAACAAGGCGGTCATCGGCGAGAACGCTTTCACCCACGAGAGTGGCATCCACACCGACGGGACGCTCAAAGACGACAAGATGTACGAGCCCTACCCACCCGAGACCGTCGGGAGGGAACGACGCCTCGCGCTGGGCAAACACACCGGCCGTGCGAGCGTCGAGGCCACCCTCGAAGAACACGGCGTCGAGGCAAGCGACGGGGAGATCGGCGAGATCGCCGGTCGCGTTACGGAACTGGGCGATCGCGGACGGCGGGTCACCGACGCCGACTTGCTCGCCATCGCCGAGGACGTCACCGGCGACGACCGCGAGCGTATCGTCGAACTGCTCGATCTCAACGCCACCAGCGGTGGTGCCGTCCCCACGGCGAGTGTCAGACTCGACGTCGCCGGCGAGGAACGGGTCGCCGCCGGCACCGGCTCCGGCCCGGTCGACGCCGCCGTCTCCGCGGTGCGTGAGGCGCTTGGGTCTGCTGCCACCGCCGAACTCGAGTCCTACCACGTCGACGCCGTCACCGGCGGTACCGACGCCGTCGTCACCGTCGAGGTGACGATGAGTCGTGACGACCGCACCGTCACCGTCGCTCGAAGCGAGGGCGACATCACGCGAGCGAGCGTCACCGCGATGGTCGACGCGCTCGATCGGTTACTCGAGGACGAACGGGATCTGTCGGTGCCGGCTGACGACTAGCGAGTTACCGATCCGACGACACGCCGACCGTGTCGGTTCTCCAGTTCGACGTCGCTTCCGAGGGGAGCCAAAACGCAAAGGGTCGACGGGGTTTCGCAGTACTACCGACGCCTCGAGCCCGCACAACCGAGCGTGAGGCTCGACCCGACGGGCTACTCGAAGAGGTCGTCGTCGTCCGGAAACGGCTTCTGGCTGACGAGTCCGTTCGGATCGAGGAGGTAGATCGCCGCGAGCAAGAGTGCGACGACGACGACGAACGCCCGTGCGGCTTCGTTGGCCGTCGACGGAACACCCAGATCGAGCGTTACTGCCATCACGAGCGCGACGGCGAGCCAGAGCGCGCTGGTTATCAACCGCTGTCGGAAGTTCATACGCGTCGATTCGTGGCCCGGATGATGAAAGCGTGGGTTCTCGACGGTGATCACTCACGCAGACGGACGATCCCCTCCTCGAAGACCTCCCGGTTTGGGACGATGTACTCCTCGGAATCGGATTCGATCTTCGTCACGAACAGGTCGACTTCCTGAACGATCCCCGTCTGGTCGCCGATCCGTACCCGGTCGCCGATACTGTAGGGTTGCTCGAGCAACAGGTAGATGCCGACGGCACTCGAGACGAGGAAGTCCTTGAACGCGTAGGCACCGACGAAGACGATGCCGGCGGCGTAGACGGCGAGCAAGACCACGAGTGCGAGTACACGCACCCCGACCTGGGCGAGTGCGATGAGGAAGGTAACGTAGAGCACGGAGTATTTGACCACCTTCGGGACGATCGAGACCTCCGGGAGTTTGACACCGCGAAAATACTCGCTCACGTAGAGTTCGGCCTTGTCGGCGATAATAAAACCGAGAATAAGTACGAGTACGGCGATAAAGACCTGCGGGACGAACTCAGTTACTCGCAGCCAGAACGCGTCGGTATCGAGCAACTGTGCGATGTGGACCGCCGTGAGGATCGCGATCCCGTAGATGAACCACGAGCTGATCCGGGCGACGATCTCGACGGTCGAGGTCCCCAGTGACTGTGCGGTCCGTTCGAACGGTGTCCCCTCGACGGCGTCGGGAACGCCCGAGGCGGTCAACAGCTGTTCGTTGAGCCGTCCGACGAGATAGCCGACGACGAACCCCAAGACGAGCACGGCCGCCGCAAGAACGGTCGGTTCGTCGATCAGAGCCTGCCACGCTACCATCTCAGTACTCCTCCGGGTCGACCTCCAGGACGATCTCCCCGGCTTTGAACGCCCGCACCATCCCGTCGCTCTCGGAGAGGACGATGGCGATAGCGTTCGTATCGCGGGTGATCGCACCCCCTGCCATGTGCCGTGCACCGAGGCCTTTCGGAATGTCGACGCCCTCCGCCGAGGGTTCCAGATAGCGGTACGCAGAGACGATCTTCCCCGAATCGGAGATGACGAACGCCCCGTCGAGCCGCGAGAACTCCTTTAACATGACGTTCACGATCGGATCACCCACGTTCACGTGGGACTTCTCGAATGGATTGTACGACAGCGGTCGGGACTTGTTCATCACCTTCCCCGCGTCGCCGACGACGAACAACGCGCCGACGGGTTTCCCCTTCTGTCCTTTCTTCCCCAGTTCGATCGCGAGTTCGAGGACCGACTTCACCACCTCCGAGTCCGGCCGGGACTTCGCGAACAGATCGTAGATCCCCGTCCCGTTCTCGGCGGTTACCCGCACCCGCGAGACGGTGTCGATCCCGTCGTCGAACACACTCGTCGCACACGCCAGCACGTCCCCGTCGTCGATCACGTCGTTCTCGAGACCGCCCTCGAGTCCGAAACGCACCCTGTCGGTGACGTCGTCGAACTCGAGGGGCAACTCGACGAACACGTCCGCACCGACGGCGTTGTCCGTGCCGACGACGATCACCTCGAGGTCGTCGATATCCACGACGCGCTCGTAGTAAGAGCTACTCGGCGAGAAGAGCGCAACCGCATCGACGTCCGAGAAGATATCCCCGAACACGTCGTCTAATCCGGCCATTGATACTACAACCCGGGCCCGCGCGAATAAGCGTTGTGGACCGTCTGACGCGCGTCTGTCGATTTTCTCCCGTGGCCTCGAGGGCAAAAAGGT
>LKNC01000193.1 GCA_001564255.1 Natrialbaceae archaeon Tc-Br11_E2g1 | reverse complement strand
GCGACGATGAGGACGACCTCGAGGTCGGTCCCACAGTCGTCGGGATCGGTCGTGTCGCTCATTCGGCCACCGAAAACTCGATGCCGTCGTGGGAGTCGTACTCCCGGAGGGTGACGTCCTCGGCGGAGAGGTCGTCGATCGAGACGTCCGCGACCTCGAGGGCCGGGCGCTCGAGTGGCTCCCGGGACAGTTGCTCGAGCAAGCCGGGGACGTGATCGAGACGTTCGTCACCGTCGGCCTCCGGCGGCGCTTCGGACTCGAGCCAGGCGTTGACCTCGAGGTACCCCTCGCGGTCGTCGACCTCGGCCAGTCGCGACTGGAGGGTCTCGAGGTTCTCGGCGTACCACGCCCCGCGTTCGCCCCGGCCACAGTAGGCGTGAGCGTCGACGAGCGTATGGGCGAACGTCCCGGGTTCGAAGCCGGTCTGCTGTGCAACGACTGTCGTCAAGAGCGCGTAGGCGGCGATGTTGAACGGGACGCCGAGTGCGATGTCGGCGGAGCGTTGGGTGAGATGGCAGTTGAGTCGATCGCCCTGGACGTTGAACACGAAGGTGTAGTGACACGGCGGCAGCGTCGAGACGGCGGCGTTCGCCGGATGCCAGGCGTTGACCACGAGCCGCCGGGAATTGGGCGACTCAGCTACAGTGTCGATCACGTACTGGAGCTGGTCGAAGGTCCGTCGGCCACCCTCCTCGACGGTCACCCAGCGGTGGGCGTCGGCGGGCCAGGACTCGCCCTCGAGGCGAGCCTCCCCCTCCGGGATCGGGTACCGACGCCAGAACCGTCCGTAGGCGGTGTCCAGTCGGCCCGCTTGGTCGGCCCAGGCGTCCCAGATCTTCGTCTCCTCGCGGAGATCGCGGATGTGCTCTTGCCCCGAAAGGTACCAGCAGACCTCGTGGATCATCGAGTTCCACCGGTAGCCGTCCATCCGCTTCGTCGTCAGGAGGGGATAGCCATCTCCCAGGTCGACCTCGTAGTGCTGGCTGAACGATGAAATCGTGTCGACGCCGGTCCGGTTTGGCTTGTAGGTCCCAGAGGAGAGGACCGCGTCGACAGCCTCGAGATACTGGCGCATAGGTAGGTTTTCGTATGGGCGTACTTGTTCGTATCGTGTACGGCTGCACCCGTGAGTTCATCGGAGGTCCTCGAGGATCTCCGGGGACACATCGGCCGTCTATCGAGAGACTGGCGGCGAAAACCCTGCGGATGTTCGTCCGTCAGTCTCTTTATCGCCGCCCTCGAGACCCGATACGATGACAGACCGGGCCGTCCGACTCCTCGCTCTCTCCCCCTCGGTCGCCCTCGAGCGCTCGATCCCCGCCCTCGAGGACGCCCGCGAGTACTTCGAGCCCGACGGGGTCGTAATCTTCGGCCCCCGCCGCGAGCCGCGGGCGGTCGCTCGAGCCCGCCAGCTCTTCGCACCCCCCGTGTTCCACCCGCCACTGGCCGACGGTGAACCGGTGGGGCGTCACGAGATCGATGGGGTCCCAGTCGTCACCGTCCAGCGGGGCTCGGTCCTCGGGGACGCCACCGCGGCCATAGCGGGCGCGCTCTCGGTCGTCGACCACGCTCTCCTCGTCTGTGACGACGTGACGACGACCGTCCGGCCGACGGCCCTCGAGACCGACCTCGAGTACGCCGCCGAACTCGCGGCGGCGATCCCCGGCGATGGGAGCGGCGTGACGGTCCTCTCCGGCGGACTGCCGGCGGAGTACGACGAAACGTGGCACCTCGAGGGAACCGGCGAGGTGATCGGCGTGGGGCGAGTCCCGGGGGCGGACCTCGAGGACGCCGTCTCGGTTCGGATCCACGGCACCGGCACGGTCGAGGGCCACGGCGACGCCCGGTCGATCTCGCTTCTCTCGCTTTCACGCGACGGCGGGATCGACGTCGAAACCCTCGATGCCGACGCCTTCGGCGTAGAGGCCGTGACGGGCATCGGACCGAAAACCGCCGACAGGCTCGAGGAAACGGGGATCACCACCCGGGAGGAATTGCTCGAGGCCGACCTCGAGACCCTCCGCTCGTTTCCGGGGGTCGGCCGGGCTCGTGCCGAACGGATGCTGGCTCACGCCGAGGTCCTCGAGACCGGCGAGCCACGCCGTCTCACAGACGAGTCCGTCCCGGGCGAGTGGGGGGAGCCGCCGCTGTGTCTCGACATCGAGACCGACGGGCTCTCGCCGACGATCATCTGGCAGGTGGGCGTCTACGACCCACTCGAGGATACGTATCGGGCGTTCCTCGAGGATTCGGCCCCCGAGGATCCCCGCCCCGTGCTCCAGGCGTTTCTCGACTGGCTGCTCGGCGTCCACCCTGATCGGGCGCTCATAGCCTGGAACGGCTGGCGTTTCGACTACCGACACCTCGGGGCCTTCATCAATCGCTACCTGCCGGGGTACGCCGAGGAGTGGGAGGGGGTCCCGAAACTCGACCCCTACCTGTGGGCCGTCCTCGAGAAGAACGCCTCTCTGCCGGGACGGACGAACCGCCTCGAGGACGTCGCCGCGGCGCTTGGCTACGAGGACTCCGGGACGGAACTGGACGGGGCGGCCACCGCGGCGGCCTACGAGCGGTTTATGCGAACGGGCGAGGGCCTCGAGTGGGACCGGCAGAGAGCCTACTGTGAGGACGACTGCCGGGCGCTGTGGCACGTCTACGAACGGCTCCGGGACGCGCCGACGGCGTCTGTGGTCTCGAGCGGGCGGACGAACGCGGACAAGCGCGGACAGACCGGACTTGGTGATTTCTGAGATGGTGGGAGAACGCGACGGACACGGCGACGGTACCGACGCGGGGGAGATCCCCGTCACCGGCGAGGAACTCCTCGAGACGTTTCCCGGCTACCACGCCGAGGACGACGTCAGCGTCCTCGAACTCCCCGGGCGGGAGGCTGCGACGGTGGAAAACGGTACCGTCCTGGGGCCCGAACTCGCGGGCACACTCGAGTACGACCTCTTTACCCACCAGGCAACGGCCCTCGAGGCCCTCGAGGCCGGCGAGAACGTCTGTGTCGCCACCAGCACTTCCTCGGGGAAGACGCTGGTGTACGCCCTCGAGATCGCCCGGACGGTCCTGGACGCACGCGAACGCGGCGAGGAGTCGACGGCCTACGTCTGTTACCCAACCAAAGCGCTCTCCCGGGACCAGGAACGGGAACTCAACGACGTCTTCGCCGATCTCGGGGTCGACGTCACCGTTCGGGTCTACGACGGCGACACCGAACGCGGGGGGACCCGCCGGCAGATCCGCGAGGAAGCCGACGTCATCATCACGAACTTCGCGGGCGTGAACACGTACCTCCACGACCACGACCGGTGGGCGCGCTTTTTTCGCGCGTGTGAACTCGTGGTGATCGACGAATCCCATACATACACGGGCGTCCACGGGATGCACGTCGCCTGGATCCTCCGGCGGCTCAAACGGGTGCTCGAGTACTACGGCTCGAACCCACAGTACGTCCTCACGAGCGCGACGGTTGGCAACCCCGGCGACCATTCAGAAGCGCTCGTCGACGAACCCGTCACCGTCGTCGACGAGGACGGCTCCCCCCGGGGGCCACGGGACCTCGTGTTGTGGAACCCGCCGCCGCGAGTACGCGACGACGGGGGTGGATTCGAGGGGGGAGCCGAAGGCGAGCGGGTGGCGGACGACGGCCCCTCCGAACGTCTGCCCGCGACCGTCGAGGCCCCGCGGCTCTTCTCACATCTGACCTACCACGACGCGCAAACGCTCCTCTTTACCCCATCGCGGAAACTCGCGGAGCTGTCGGTCAAACGCGCGAACAAACACCGCTCGGATCGGGACTTCTACTACGTCAATCCCGGCTCGGGGGGCGACCTCGAGCCCTACCACGCCGGCCACTCCCGGCGGAAACGCCACGCAACCGAGTACGGCTTAAAGAGCGGGGAACTCGACGGCGTGGCCTCGACGAACGCCCTCGAACTCGGCATCAACGTCGGAGAGATGGACGCGACGGTCGGGATGGGGTATCCCGGCCAACGCCAGTCGTTTTGGCAACAGATCGGGCGAGCAGGACGGGATGAGAAACGGGCGCTGTCGGTACTCGTGGCCGAACACCGCACGCTCGATCAGTACGTCGTGGCCCATCCCGACTACCTCCTCGAGAACGACGTCGAGGACGCGGTCGTCGACCCCGGCAACGACGCGGTCTTTGCGACCCATCTGCGGTGTGGCGCCGACGAACTCGCCGTAGACGAAAACGACGTCGGCGAGTTCGCCTCGCGGGAACGTCTCGAGCGTGGCCTCGAGATGTGGCGACGGGCCGGCCAGGTCCGGGGGGACCTCGAGACGGGGGTCTCGTATACGGGCCCGCCACGCCCCCAGACCGACGTCTCGTTGTACGCGACGGCGAGCGAGGAGTACGAGGTTCGCCTCGCCGACGGCGTCGACGACCGCCACGACCCGGAGATGGAGCCGCTCGCCCGCGAACGCGTCCTCCGGGACTTCCACGAGGGGGCGATCAGGCTCCACGAGGGGGTACAGTACGAGGTCCTGGACGTGGCTCACGACGGTCCCCGCCCGCACGTGGTCGTCCGGCCTATCGACGTCGACTACTACACCCGTTCTCGAAGCGAGGTGACGATCCTCGAGGCCGTCTCCGAGGACTCGCGGGAGCTAAACGGGTTTCCCCTCCACTACGGCCGGGGCACCGTCCTCGTCTCCCACGGGGCCTACGACGAGGTCGCCGTCCACGGCGGGAAGACGAAGACCGCGGGGGTTCCGACGGGGAACCCACCACTCGAGATGGAGACCCAACTGTGCTGGCTCGAGGTCCCCGCCGAGGTCGAACGGGCGCTGATCGAGAAGTACCGCGAGTTCACCACCCCGGAA
Organism: Natrialbaceae archaeon Tc-Br11_E2g1; assembly: GCA_001564255.1. Taxonomy (GTDB): domain Archaea; phylum Halobacteriota; class Halobacteria; order Halobacteriales; family Natrialbaceae; genus Tc-Br11-E2g1. Next base: position 673 of record LKNC01000193.1, on the reverse strand, counting down.
CTGGACGACGCACTCGCCGGCACCGCCCACGTCGGCTACGCCGGTGGACTCCACGCCGCCGAACACGCCACCATCGGCGTCGCACCCCTCGAGTTGACCCTCGACAAGCGGGATCTGGGTGGGCTGGCGACGCTCACGATCGACTCCCACCTCGCCGTCGACGGGGACGGAGAGAGCGGTCGAGGGGACGATGGGCCGGGGAGTTTCGCCGCGGCGCAAGCCATCGTGAAAGAACAGGCGTCGGCCCTCGAGGGCGAGCCTTCGAGTGGCTGGTTCATCTACGACGGCATCGAGGGGGGCCTCGGCTTCTCGCGGGCGATCTACGAGGAGTTCGAGGCGGTGGCCGAACGCGCCCGCGAACACATCTCCGGGTGTGAGTGTGGCCGGGTCGACGGCTGTCCGGCCTGTGTGATGGACGACCAGTGTGGTAACGACAACCAGCCCCTCCATCGCGAGGCTGCCGTCGACGTGCTCGATCAGCTGCTCGGAAACCGGGGAGCGGAGGCCCTCGAGGCGCACCTCCCCGAAGACGGCCACGGCGGGGAACGACGGCCGCCGATTTTCTATTCGTGATCGTGGACAGTGTCTCCCCCGGGAAAGGGCAAACTTTACACTACCGTGTGCTCCGATTTCGACCATGCGCGAGAACGTACTGCTGATCGGTGGGGGCGGG
>LKNC01000192.1 GCA_001564255.1 Natrialbaceae archaeon Tc-Br11_E2g1 | reverse complement strand
GAAAACCACTCCGAAGAAGAACAGTGCGATGACGATTCCGCCGACCGCGTTCGCCGGATACCTGACGAAGATCAGGTATTCACGGTACAGGACGGCCCGTGTGAGGTGGTAATACCCCGCCTCACGCGGCGTCCCGCCCGTGTCCGGTGGAGCGGTCATGGACTCACACCGTCGCGTCGGGTCGTCCCACCGTCCTCACGCGAGGTCAGGTCGACGAAGACGTCCTCGAGGTCCGGTTCGATCGTCCGCACGCCCTCGAGCGTCACCCCTTCGCTCCGGAGCCGATCCATCAGCTCGTAGAACCCGTCGCTGTCGGTCGTGACGTCGATCCGGAACCCGGTCTCGAGGCGGTCGACGCGGCCGACGTCGAACCCCCTTTCCAGCGTGGAGACGAGTCCGGGCTCGAGGTCGCGACTCGTGATCTCGACGCGGTGTCGGTCCGTCCCCCGGAGGAGTTCCTCGACGGTGTCGTCGGCGACGACTTCGCCCCCGGACATGATGAGAACGCGGTCACAGACCGTCTCGACGACGTCCATGTCGTGGCTGCTGAGGATAACGGTGAGCCCCTCCTTTTCGGCGAGTCGACGCAACTCCCGCTGGAGCGTGCGCGAGCTCTCGATGTCCAGCCCGAGGGTCGGTTCGTCGAGGAAGACGACCGCCGCCCCGCCCGCGAGGACACTCGCCAGGGAGACCTTCTGTTTCATCCCTCGTGATAGGTCCCGGACCGCAACGTCCGCTTTTTCCGTAAGCTCGAGGGCCTCGAGCAACCGTTCGTGACGGCCGACCACCGAGTCGGGATCGACGCCGCTGACCGTGGCGAAGTAGCGGAGGTTCTCCCGGACGGTCAGTCGCCAGTAATCGTTTCGTGCGCCCTCGAGCATCGCGTCGACGTGGGCGTACGCCCCACGGGGGTCGTCGTGGACGTCGACGCCACGGATCCACACGGAGCCGTCGTCCGGGAGCACCATCCCGAGGATCGACTTGATGAGCGTCGTCTTTCCGGCACCGTTCGGGCCGAGTAATCCGACGATGGATCCCCGTTCGACGTCGAACGAGACAGTATCGACCGCGGTAACCGCCGCCGCTCTCTCACCGAACCGTTTGGTCAACCCCGAAACGGAGACGGCGACCTCACGCGTTCCTGACGGGGAACCATCACGACGGGCGGGTTGGCCGTGAGGGCCACGACCGTCAGGGCCGGCGCGTGCGCCTCGAGGCGGACCAGTGTCACCAGCGGCTGGATCCCCGTCGGGGCAAGGCGGCGGGGTCGGGGCCCCACGGGTGTCTCGCGTGGTCACACGTGTTTCGAAGGGGGACAACTACAAAAGCGCCGTGGGTACCCCGCTGGCGGGTTCGGCGTGTCCGACCGACGGTACGACAACAACCCATAAGTAGTCGGAATAGAATACGTAGAGGAGATGCAATCGTCCGGACTGCCGTCTGAACACTTCCACCTGGATGAGACGTACCGCTCGATGGAGGAGACGGAAGCGAAAGTCGAACTCCAGGAGCGTACCAAAGAACTCGCAGCGATCAAACGCGCGAACGAACTGTTCGGCGAGATCGATGAACCGGTCGAACGGCTGGTTCGGACGTACGTCGGCGAACTGGCCGCCTGGTTCCAGTACCCTCGCGTGACCGAGGCACGGATCTCCGTCGGCGACGAGGTGGTCGAATCCGAGGGGTTTACACGCCGCTCCCAGCCGTTGACCACCGAGGCCCGGACCGACGCAGGGACCCGGGTTCTCATCGAGGTCGTGTACACGGAGAACCGCCCTCCGGAGGACGACGGCCCGTGGCTCACCGAAGAACAGGAACTCCTCGAGACGCTGTCGTCGTTCGTTCGTAACTACCAGGACCAGTGGGAACACCAGACGGAGGTCGAACGACAGCTCGAACGACAACGGCGGATCGCCGAGACGGTGGAAGGCGGCGTCGAGGAGATCAGGGTCGCATCCGAGGAGGCCGCCGAAGGGACCGACACGATCAGCGACAACGCCCGCAATGCGGCGAACTCGATGGAGGAGGTCTCCTCGGAGATCGCGAACATGTCGGCGTCGATCGAGGAGGTCGCCGCCACCGCCGACGAGGTCGCTTCGACGAGCGAACGTGCCGAAGAGCTAGCCGACGAGGGACAGAGAGCCGCAACGGAGGCGATCGACCAGATGGAGGCGATCGCGGACTCGACCGACCAGATTTCGGAGAAAGTCCAGTCGCTCGAGGACCGAGTCGATCACATAGACGAGGTCGTCGAGGTGATTAACAATCTCGCCGACGAGACGAACTTGCTGGCACTGAACGCTTCGATCGAGGCGGCCAGGGCCGGACGCTCCGGCGACGGCTTCGCCGTCGTTGCCGGGGAAGTGAAGTCACTCGCCGAGGAGTCCCAGGACCACGCCACGGAGATCGAAAAGATGGTCACCAACGTCCAATCCGATACGGCCGACACCGTCGAAAGCCTGGAGACGACGACCCGAAAAGTCGACCACGGGATCGAGGAGGTCGAAGGCGCCATGGGGAAACTACGGGACATCACACAGGCCGTCAGGGACGCTTCCGACGGGATCCAGGGTGTCTCCGAGGCGACGGACGACCAAGCTAGCTCCTCGGAGGCAGTCGCGACAATGGTGGATCAACTGACAAAACAGGTCGATACCATCGCCGAAGAGATCGAGTCGGTTGCTGTCGCAAACGAAGAACAACTGGCGGAAGTACGGGAAGTAAACGAAACGGTCCAGGAGCTGTCCACCTGACAGGCCGGGGTCGCCGTCGGTATTGTGATTTCTGACCGACGTGTCCGAACCGCCCGTCGCCGGCTGGTGTAGGGTCTGGAACTATCACTCATCGGTTCGTGTAGCCGGTATGTACCAGCCGACAGTCGGGACACCACCGGAGTACACCGTCGGTGACGACGACGTGCCCTGGGTTCTCGGCACGCAGCTCACCGAGGACTGTGGGCCACTCGCCAGGGCGCCCGACGGGAGCCGGGTCCTGTTGATCGAGGCACACGACTTCGCCCGCCGGCGTCCCTACCACCACCACAAACTCACGCTCGTGTTCGCCGCGATGGCCCGGTTCAGGGACCGCTTGCGCGAGGCCGGCTACGACGTGATCTACCTCGAGGCGGAGACGTTCGGCGAGGCCCTCGAGACGTTCTTCGCCGAGTATCCCGACGCGACGCTCGTGACGATGCGCTCGCCGAGTTACGGCTCCGAGCGACGGTTCCGCGAACTCGTCGCCGACGCCGGCGGCGAGTTGCGGGTCGTCGAGAACGAACTGTTCGTCAGCACCCGCGGGGCCTTCGAGGAGTGGGCCGACGGCTCGGAGACGGTCACCCACGAGCGGTTCTACCGGTGGATGCGCCGGGAATCCGGCGTGTTGATGGACGACGGGGAGCCGGCCGGCGGCGAGTGGAACTTCGACGACCGCAACCGTGAGTTCCCACCCGAGGAGTGGGAGGCCCCGCCCGTCCCCTCGCCCGACCCCGATACGATCGCCGAGCAGACCGCCGCCTGGGTCGACGCCGAGTTCGACACCTGGGGCCGTTCCGAGGGGTTTCGCTGGCCGGTGAGCCGCGAGGGGGCACGGGAGCACCTCGAGGGCTTTCTCGAGCATCGGCTCCCCGCGTTCGGCCCCTACCAGGACGCGATGCGCACCGACGACTGGGCGATGGCCCACGCACTCCTGAGCGGGGCGATCAACGTCGGCCTGTTACACCCGGTGGAGGTGATCGAAGCGGTCGAAGCGGCCTACCTCGAGCGGGAGGACGTCTCACTCCCTTCGGCGGAGGGCTGTATTCGACAGCTCCTGGGCTGGCGTGAGTTCGTCCGTCACGTCTACAGGCGGACGATGCCCGAACTGGCGCGTGCGAACCAACTCGAGGCGACGGCTCCCCTACCGGAATTCTACTGGACGGGCGAGACGGCGATGCACTGTCTCGCCGAGACGGTCGGCGACGTCTACGATCGGGGATACGCCCATCACATCCAGCGGCTGATGATCCTGGCGAACTTCGCGACGTTGTGGGGGGTCGAGCCCCGCGAACTCAACGAGTGGTTCCACGCGACCTACGTCGACGCCTACCACTGGGTGACGACGCCGAACGTCCTCGAGATGGGCCAGTACGCCCACGGCGTCTTCGCGACCAAACCGTACGTCTCCTCGGCGAACTACGTCGATCGGATGTCAGACTACTGTGGGAGCTGTCCGTACGACCCAGCGGAGACGGTCGGCGAGGACGCGTGTCCGTTCAACGCCCTCTACTGGGACTTTCTCGCCCGGAACGAAGGGGACCTGCGGAGCAACCACCGGATGGGACTGATGTATTCACACGTCGATTCCAAACGCGAGGCCGGCGACCTCGAGGCGATCCACGAGCGCGTCGGGAGGTTACGGGACGCCGTCGACGACGTGTGATCGGTTGGCGAGGGGCTTCCCCGGCTGACGCGGTGGCAGTGGGTCGTGCCCAAAACGTTTATCTCACCCAGAGTTTACTGGTTTAATATGTCGCGTGATGGGGGAAAGCGGGTAACTCCGGGTGGGATCGGTAATCCGCGTCGTCGTCTGCTCGTCGGCTGTACGTTCGTCGCGGTCGTCGCCACCGTCGGGAGTCTCTATTTCAGCGAGGTGATGCGGTTTCACCCGTGTGAACTGTGCTGGTATCAACGTGTCCTGATGTACCCGCTCGTGGTTGTTCTCGGCGTCGGAGCGCTCGAGGACCGGGCCGGAGTCTGGAAGAGCGCCCTCCCGCTGTCGGTTCCCGGTATCGGGCTCGCGGGGTATCACACGGTCATCCAGGCCGGTTCGTCGAGTACCGACTGTGTCGTCGGTGGTGGCTGCGGGGGCGTCTACTGGGAGGGGCTTGGCTTCCTGACGATCCCGCGACTGTCATTGCTCGCGTTCGTGCTCATCACGGCCGGTCTCATCGGGGTCGTGCTGAGCGAGCGCCGTGGAGTTTCCTAACTGCGTACTGTCCGTTCCGTTTCGATCTCGGTCACGCCATAGGTGCCGGCGACTTCCGAAACGACCGGAGGGAGACACAGGAGCGACCGATCCGTCGTCGGGTTGAGTCCGACACCTTCCACGCAGACTCGAACTACTTTGCCCTCGCTGCCGTTCGCTGCGATCTTGAAGGTGAATCGCCGACCCCGTTCGTCCATAGTGTAGACCCATATCTTGGACAGCCCGGCCGCATTGTCCCAGTGTCTGACGTCAGTGAGCGCGAGTTCCCCCGACGGTGAAACACAGTGGGATCCACAGGAGGGACACTGACCGGGGTGTGGAGTCGAGCCGACGTACCCGTACTCACACCCACACTGATAACAGTGAAGCGACGAGATACTCATGCCTTCTCCTCTCGACCGGAGTTCGTGATCGGTTCTATCATCCGTTCCTATCCGAGGCTCCCCTCCATCTCGAGTTCGATCAGTCGGTTGAGTTCGACGGCGTACTCGATGGGTAGTTCTTCGGTGATCGGTTCGATGAAGCCGGCGACGATCATCTTCTTTGCGTCGTCGTCGTCCAGTCCACGCGACTGGAGG
>LKNC01000006.1 GCA_001564255.1 Natrialbaceae archaeon Tc-Br11_E2g1 | reverse complement strand
CCCCTCCCAGATCGTCCCCGACGAGGGTCACCAGGAGATGCGCACCGCGGCGCTGGACGTCATCCGCGAACTCGGCATCCAGGGTGGCTTTAACATCCAGTTCGCCTGGCGCGACGACGGCACGCCCGGCGGCGAGTATCGCGTCGTCGAGGTCAACCCCCGCGTCTCCCGTTCGTCGGCGCTGGCCTCGAAGGCGACGGGCTACCCGATCGCCCGCGTGACCGCGAAGGTCGCACTCGGCAAACGCCTCCACGAGATCGAAAACGAGATCACGGGTGAGACGACCGCCGCCTTCGAGCCCGCGATCGACTACGTCGTCACGAAAGTGCCACGCTGGCCCAAGGACAAGTTCGACGACGTCGACTTCGAACTGACGACGGCGATGAAGTCGACGGGCGAGGCGATGGCCATCGGCCGGACCTTCGAGGAATCGCTGCTCAAGGCCCTTCGCTCCTCGGAGTACGAGCCAAGCGTCGACTGGGAGGAAGTGAGCGACGAGGAACTCGAGGCCGAGTACCTCGAACGGCCCTCGCCCGACCGCCCGTACGCGATGTTCGAGGCGTTCGAACGCGGCTACACCGTCGAGGAGGTCGTTTCCCTGACGGGTGTCTTCGAGTGGTACACCGAGCGTTACGCCAACATCGCCGAGTCGACGGTGGCCGCCCAGGAAGGGGAGTTCACCGAGGCCGCGATCACCGGACACACGAACGCCGTGATCGCCGCCGCCGCCGGGGCAGACGTCGGCACGGTCGAAGCGGACGTCCCCGGTCGCGCCTACAAACAGGTCGACACCTGCGCCGGCGAGTTCGCCGCCGAGACGCCGTACTACTACTCCGCACGCAAGTCGGAGTTCGAGAAAGGACCACTCGAGGGCGCAGCCGCGGCGGGCGAACTCGAGGTCGACCGGGACGTCGAAAGCGTCGTCGTCGTCGGCGGCGGCCCGATCCGCATCGGACAGGGCGTGGAGTTCGACTACTGTTCGGTCCACGCGGTCCAGGCGCTGCGGGAGATGGGGATCGACGCCTACGTCGTCAACAACAACCCCGAGACGGTCTCGACTGACTACGACACGAGCGATGGGCTCTTTTTCGAGCCGATCACGGCCGAAGAGGTCGCGGACGTCATCGAGGCGACCGACGCCGACGGCGTGATGGTCCAGTTCGGCGGCCAGACCTCCGTGAACATCGGCGAACCGCTCCACGACGAGATCGATCGCCGTGACCTGGACTGTGCGGTCATGGGAACCTCCGTCGAGGCGATGGACCTCGCGGAGGACCGTGATCGCTTTAACGCCCTGATGGACGAACTGGGCATCGCCCAGCCCGAGGGTGGGACGGCGACCTCGAAGACCGAGGCCCTCGAACTCGCCCACGAGATCGGCTACCCCGTCCTCGTGCGCCCGTCGTACGTGCTCGGTGGCCGCGCGATGGAAGTCGTCTACGACGACGCCGAACTCGAGGAGTACATCGAGGAAGCCGTTCGCGTCAGCCCGGACAAGCCGATCCTCGTCGACGACTTCCTCGAGAACGCGGTCGAACTCGACGTCGACGCCGTCGCCGACGGTGAGGACGTCCTCATCGGCGGCATCATGGAACACGTCGAAACTGCCGGCGTTCACTCCGGCGACTCGGCGTGTATGATCCCGCCACGCTCGCTCGGCCGCGAGGTCAACCGTCGCGTCCGCGAGGTGGCAGAGCAGATCGCCCAAGAACTCGACACCGTCGGCCTGTTGAACGTCCAACTCGCCGTCACGGGCATCGACGATCCCGACGCCGAGAGCGAAGTGTACGTCCTCGAGGCCAACCCCCGCTCCTCGCGGACGGTGCCGTTTATCTCGAAGGCGACGGGCGTCCCGATCGCCAAGATCGCCGCGACGGTCATGACCGGCATCTCACTCGAGGAACTCGACGTCACAGAGCAGGTGCCCGAGCAGGTCTCGATCAAGGAGGTCGTCCTCCCGTTCGACCGTCTGCCGGGGTCGGACCCGCGTCTCGGCCCCGAGATGAAGTCCACCGGCGAGGTGATGGGCACCGCCGACACGTTCGGCAAGGCCTACGACAAAGCCCAAAACGCCGTCAGCAAGCCCGTCCCCGAGGAGGGGACGGCGATCGTCGACCTCTCGGCCGAGGAGTTCCCGGAGCCCGACACCGAGGCGGGCGAAGAGCTCGTCGCCGGCTTCACCGAGTACTACGACCTCTGTGAGGAAGTCGACCTCGTCGAGGCCGTCCGCAGCGGCGGCGTCGACGTGATCGTCTCCCGGGACCGCACGCTGCTCGAGGCCGCCGTCGAGGAGGAGATCACCTACTTCTCGACGGAAGCGTCGGCCACGGCCGCACTCGAGGCCAGGGCCGCCAAAGAGGAACCGATCGACGTCCGGGCCATCACGGACCGCCCACAGCGCGACGAGTACTGGGGCCAGCCCAAAGACGCCTGATCGGTCGGCGAACACCGACCGTCCCCGACGCGGAGTCGGGTGAGAGCACGGCGGTACCCGCCCGATCCGTTTACCTCGTTCTCGCGACCGTTTTCGGTCCTCTCCCCGATTCCGTGACCCGATACCGCGCACCGAAATATAGCCCGAAGGCGGAGGTTTATCACTCCGGTATCCGACAGCATTAATATGGAAGTTAGGGAAGCCACGGTCGACGACAGGGAGACCGTCGCCGAGATCGCCAAACGCTCACTCGAGAGCTCGTACTCGCTTACCCCGAGTACGATCGAGAGTGCCGTCTCGGAGTGGTACGGCGAGGGGAACTTCGAGGAGACCCTCGAGGACGCCACCGTGTTACTGGCCGAGGAAGACGGCGAGCCCGTCGCCTTTTCAGAGAGCATCGTGGTCACCGAGGGTGGCCAGGGTGACCTCCACTGGCTGCACGTCCACCCGGACTACCGCGGGGGTGGGATCGGTGCCGAACTCTTCGAACGCACCCGTGATCGGCTCTCCGAGGCGGGGGTTGCGTACCTGCGTGGGCGCGTGCTCGCGGACAACCGGGCGGGCACCGAGTTCTACGAGGAGTACGGCTTCGAGAAGGTCGACGAGGAGGAGTTGGAGATCGACGGCGATCGCCACTTCGAGCACATCTACCTGGACGCCGAATCGAAGCAGTTCCGCAGCGTCGTCACCGACGGCGAGGTCGTCTACGTCGACACGGTCGACGAGGAAGTCGGCTCGGAAGCGCCGTTTACCAACGTCTACACGAACCCGGATCGGGAGAGCCACTACGGCTACTACTGCACCAACTGTGGCTCGCTCGCGAACGCGATGGACACGATGGGCCGGATCAAGTGCAACAACTGTGGGAACACCCGCAAGCCGACCCGCTGGGACGCCTCCTACATGTGATCGACGTGTGAACCAGTATCGATACCTAAAAGAACGCCACCGGAATATCACTCGAACCAACCTATGAGTTCACAACCAGTCCGCGAGGTCATGACCCCGTCAGTCGTAACGATCCACCCAGACGATCCGGTCACCGACGCCGCTCGAGCGATGCTCGACGCGGGGATCGGCTCGCTCGTCATCGTCGGAGAGAACAACCACCCCGAAGGTATCCTCACGCGAACCGACTTCGTCGCGCTCGCGACCGACGAGGACGCCTACTGTGGGACGTCGGTACCGGCCGTCAGTTCGCTTATGGAGACCGACATCCTCAGTGTCAGCCCCGGGGACACCCTCGCCGAGGCCGTCGAGACGATGAGCGACCACTCGATTCACCACCTGCCCGTGGTAAACGACGACGGCGAAGTCGTTGGAATCGTCACGACGACGGACCTGGCGGACACCGCCTACGACGAGTTGTGATACCCCGCGCACGGTGGCGCGGGGCGTCCGTGGGTAGTTATCGCGTGCAACGTTCAAAATATTGTTTGATTAAATCAGCACAGTTGATTTTTGGATTTTGTATTCCATCGTTGTTTAATGCCATTAGAGAAGCGAGGGGTGAGGTAACGTAGCAATCGTACGGATTGGACAAACCCCGTGTATTATACTGATCCCAGAATGAATATACTTCAACGGCAGAACGAATATGTTTGATTTCTTGATTAACGATCTGTTTCTGAGCACTCTCGTCGTTCTACTTTGGGCAGCACTTGTTCTTTACGCGTTTTCGGCGTTCTGGTGGCTGTTTGAAGTACTCGTCCTCTCGTGGGGTTGGAAGGCTTCTGAGAACACTCATCAGTGGGAAAACGAAGATATTCAGGTTCGTATTCTCACAATCGGTGCGGAAAACGTTGTCCAGGCTACTGTCAACTCCGTTCCTGATACCATTGTTGACATCCATGTAATCGCTGAAAAAGACATCACTATCTCCGGAGCGCAAGTCCACGTTGTTCCCGAGGAGTTCGACTGTGTGGCGACAAACAAAGGACGGGCTGTCAAGTGGGCACGTCAGAATGTCGAGTGTGACCATGAATACGTTCTGTATCTTGACGAAGATACACTTGTGACCGGCTTTGCAGGGATTCCTGATGCAGATATCGTTCAGTTCACTGAAAAACCCCTGTACACCGGCTCCAAACTCGCCTACCTCTCTGAGATTTTCCGCGTTGGCTACCAGTTTGAGCAGTGGGGATTTCACCGGTTGCGGTATCCACTCTATGCTTGGGGTGGTGGTGTTGCGATTCGTCACGAGATTGAAGATGAGATTACGTGGGATGTCTCCACGATCACTGAAGACACTAATTTCATCTGGCGAGCTGCTCAAACTCGGGATCTCAGTTATCGCCTCGTGGACGCGCGGTTCAGAAATCAGGCCCCACCATCAGTCAAGTCATTGATCAATCAGCGTCGACGGTGGATCTCTGGGACGCTTCGAGATGGTAGATTGCTCCCAGTCGGCTACCGACCGCTCTATTATACACGGATTATTGCCTGGGCTTTTTCTCCATTTGTACCGTTTTTTGTTCTGTTTGCCTATTTATTTCCAGGAACGGCGCCCTCAATGGAACTGTATGGGACAATCTCATTGGCATTACTGACAATGTTGTTTGTGTACACCTTTGCAGGAACAATAGGCTATCGAATGCATCCAACCCTCTGGCCGATTTTGTTGATTCTCACTCCTCTGGCAGTCTTGACTCACTCAATTGGTGCAATGTGGGGTCTCTTGCGGCCAGTTGAGACGTTTGAGGTTACCGAGAAACGTGATCCCGGCACTATCGAAACAGTCCACGACGGTCTTGAAGAGGGCCAACTGCTCGATCACGATGGGACCGATCGGTTACTCCGAGACGATGAAGAAGAATACCAACAGTTCCTGTTTTCTGATGACTTACTTTGATCTGGATCGAACGGTTGGCTGTCATCGTACACCTCTAGCTCGTACTACTGGACAAAACGGTTTACACTCGATCGCACTCGAACGGCCGCCACCGCCGGCGGCGCGCCGTGAGACGCGATCGAGTGTTCACTGACTGTTGTCCGGCAGTGTCAATGGTAGAACCACTGGTAAGAAAAGAGGAGTAGTTCAAACATGGAACGATCCGCCCGTGGGCGTCCCGCCTACGGTTCGTTTTCGCTCCCGTCGACGAGCGCGTTCTCCCGCATCGACACCAAAGCCTCGAGTTCGATACCCTAAAGCGGTCGGACCCTGTGGCTCCCGTATGGAGTACGACGAGGCGGCGAACTTTCTGTTCGATCTCCGTCGCTTTCGGCCCAGACCCGGCACGGACTCGACGGCGGCGTTTCTCTCTCATCTGGGTGCCCCCCACCGAACCGTCGAGTTCGTTCAGGTCGCCGGCTCGAACGGGAAAGGAAGCACGGCACGGATGCTCGAGTGTACCCTCCGTGAAGCCGGCCTCTCGGTCGGGCTGTACACCTCCCCGCACTTAGAGGACGTCCGCGAACGGGTCCAGGTCGACGGCCGGAAGATCCCCCGGTCGGCAGTCGTCGAGTTCGTCGAAGAGGCCCGCGGGTACGTCACAGAGCGGGCCGCCGACGGCCGGTCCCCGACTTTTTTCGAGACGATGACGGCCCTCGCGCTGTGGCACTTTGGCCGCGAGGACGTCGACGTGGCCGTCCTCGAGGTCGGCATCGGCGGGAAACTCGACGCGACGAGCGTCGTCGACCCCGTCGCGAGTGCGGTCACGAGCGTCACCTTAGAACACACGGGTATCATCGGCGAGACGGTCGAGGAGATCGCCCGCGATAAGGCCCACGTCACACCCGACGACGGGCCGCTCGTGACTGGGGTCACCGGGGAGGCCCTCGAGGCCGTCCGCGAGATCGCCGGCGAAGTGGTCACCGTCGGCACCGACCCCAGGGCGGACGTACGGGTCGACTACGGGGGGCGGGCCAACCACACCGAGTCGGCGGTCGCGATCGACGGTGGGGAGTGGGCCCTCGAGACGAAGATTCCCCTTCCCGGCCGCCACCAGGCCGAGAACGCGGGTATCGCGGCGACGCTGGCCCGCCAGGTCGCCGACGTCTCGGAGGCCGACCTCGCCCGTGGACTGCGAACCGCCCACTGGCCCGGCCGCTTCGAGGTGATGGGGACCGACCCGCTCGTGGTCCTCGACGGGGCACACAACCCCGGGGCCTGTGCGGGCGTCACCGAGACGCTGTCTACCTTTTCTTACGGCGATCTCTATCTCGTCTTCGGCGCGATGTCCGATAAGGACCACCGGGAGATGGCCGCCGTGTTACCGACCCCCGACGCCGTCTTCGCCTGCCAGCCCCCACTCGACCGCGCCGAGGAGGTCGCGACTCTCGAGGCCGTCTTCGAACGTGAAGGTGCCGGGGACGTCCGCTCACGCCCGTCCGTCGGGAACGCCCTCGCGAGCGCCCTCGAGGCCGCCGGCCCCGACGACTGCGTGCTCGTTACCGGCTCGCTTTTCGCCGTCGCCGAGGCACGCTCGCGGTACACACGGACGGACGTGACAAAGCGGATCCGTGAACCGGCGGACGCCCGGCGTGTCCTCGAGAACACCGACGTTCGCGCGAACACCGTCTCTCGGACGGCAGACAGCGCCGTCCACCGCGTCGTGCGGACCGCCCTGCCCTACCGGCAAGCCCGGACGATCGAACGTGAACTCCTGCGAGTCGGCGGGGAGTGTGCCCGCTCCGGGCTGGCCCGGGAGGAAGAACGCGTCGAGGTCGTCCTGATGGGGACTCTCACACAGTTCGAACGGCTGATCGACCGCCTCGAGTCCCGGTCGTCCGGGCTCGCCGAGGTCGGGGCCGAACTCCGGGACACTGTCGGCCTCGAGGACGGGGCGGCCGGAGCGAGTTACCCCTGGCAGGAGGGGACGGCCGTGATGGGCATCCTGAACGTCACCCCCGACAGTTTCCACGACGGCGGGGAGTACGACGCCCTCGAGGACGCCCTCGCCCGCGCGGCGGCGATGGTCGACGCCGGCGCGGACGTGATCGACGTCGGCGGCGAATCCACCAGACCCGGCGCGGCCCCGATCTCCGTCGACGAGGAGATCGAACGGGTCGTCCCCGTCATCGAGGCGATCGCCGACCTCGAGGCCGTCGTCTCCGTCGACACCCGCAAGGCCGCGGTCGCCGAGGCCGCCCTCGAGGCCGGCGCGGACGCGATAAACGACGTCTCCGGCCTCGAGGATCCCGAAATGCGCTTCGTCGCCGCCGAGTACGATGCGGCTCTGATCGTGATGCACAGTATCGACGCACCGGTCGTCCCGGACCGTGACGTCGAGTACGACGACGTCGTCGAGGACGTCCTCGGGGAGCTGGCAGAACGCGTCTTGCTTGCCGAAAAGGCCGGCGTCGACCGGGAGCGGATCGTCGTCGATCCGGGGCTTGGCTTCGGGAAGTCAGGCCCGGAGAGTTTCGAACTCCTCGACCGGATCGACGAGTTCCACGCGCTCGGCTGTCCCGTCCTCGTCGGCCACTCACATAAGTCGATGTTCGACCACGTCGGCTACGACGCCGGGGACCGCACAGAGGCGACCGTCGCCGCGACGGCCCTTGCCGCCGACAGGGGGGCGGACGTCATCCGCGTCCACGACGTCCCGGAGAACGTCGCCGCCGTTCGGACGGCACTGGCGGCCCGCGGTCCGGAGGGGTTCGAGGGCCACTAGTCCCGCTCCCGGCGTTACGTTTCGACCAGGTCCCGATAGGACCGGACGTACTGTTCTATGACCGTCCGTCGGTCGTACCCCGAAAAGGAGTCGTCGTACTCGCGGTGTTCTAGCCCTCCCGCCTCGACGATCGCGCTCGCGAGTTCGTCCTCGCTGGTCGTCCGAAAGCCCCGTTTGCGCCCCTCGACGAGTTCGTGGGCACTCGAGTCGACGTGGTACTCGACGATGCCGACACAGCCTGCGGCGAGCGCCCTGAGCAGTTCCGTCGGGAAGACACAGCGGCGGGCGGTCTGGACGAAGACGTGGGCCCCACGATAGATCGCGATCCGGTCGTCCTCCTCGAGGTCGCCGGCGAAGGTGACACGGTCGTCGATTCGCAGGTCACTCGCCAGTCGCTCGTAGGTCCCGCGTTCGGGGCCGTCCCCGACGACCGTCGCCGTCCACTCCCGGGAACGGAGTTCGGCGAGTGCGAGCAACAGGCTCTCGACGTTCGCCCCCTCGTCGAGTCGGCGGGCGTAGACTACGTCGACCGGGTCGGCCGGGTCGACCGCGCGGATTCGTTCGACGTCGATCGGGTTCGGGATCACCTCGACGCGGTCGGCGTCGGCCTCGAGTTCCCGCACGTTCGTCCGGACGAGTCGCGAGGGCGTGACGATCCGGTCTGCCCGATCGACCATCCGCCGGTGGACCCCGTCGTCGGGGCTCCCGCCGTCGCCGTACCACTCGAGGAAGACGGGTGCGCCGGTGAGGGCCGACCCCCATCTCCCAGCCCGGACCTGTCCGGGTGGCTCGGCGTTTACGTGGATGACGTCCGGCCCGATCGACCGGAGGACGAACGGAAGCCGGGAGAGAAAGGACCGACGCGCCCCGGGGGTGATCGACGCGCCGTGGTAGGTGATCCCCCCACGGTCGACGGTGGGCTCCGTGTCGGACCAGAAACTGGCACAGACGACGTGGACGTCGTGGCCACGGTCTGTGAGTCCCGTGTAGACATCCCGGAACCGCTGGTTCGTCTCCGTCCGACGATGGTGTGTCGTTTCCAGGGAGACGAACGCGAGTCGCATATGCCGTCGGCACGTAGCGGCGGAATAAAAAGTCACTTCTTTCGTCGTACCCGAGCGCCCTGCACCCGATCACGCGGCCGGGTTCGCGGTTTCATACTGTCGGTCATGGACCTGTGAACCCGTGTGTGACAGAACTGGCGGGACAGCGCGTGTCAGTTCGTCTTCTCTCGGGGGTGGTGTACGTATCTATGACCGACAGTATCACTCACTGTTCGGATCCGTTCGCCTCTGTAACGCCTCCTCGAGTCGCTCGTATGCGTCGGTCCCCTCGAGTTCCTCGACGGAAAACTCCTCCTCTAAGGTCTCCATCTTGTTCGAGAGGGCCACGAGTTCGCGTCTGTCGCTCTCGAAGCGCGATTTCGTCCGGAGGTTGTCGATGATCCGGGTCAGTTGCGGACGGTTTACGGGTTTCGTCACGTAGTCGTCGACGTCGAGTTCGACGACGTCGAGCCCGGGATCGACCGCCGTCACCATGATCACCCAACAGTCGTGGCCGGCCGCGCGGATCCGTCCCAGGACCTCATCACCCGAGATGTCGGGCATCCGCCGGTCCAAAAGCATGACGTCGACTTCCCCGTCGATCGTCTCGAGTGCGGACCGACCATCGTAGGCGACGAGCGTCTCGTAGTCCGGTCGGAACCAGCTCGCGTAGAGGTCGGCCAGGTCGTGCTCGTCGTCGACGACGAGGATTGTCGGTTTCGAAGACATCGGTTCGTTGTATTCGTCCAACCCTCGGGTTGTATCAGTTTCGGCCTGGGTCGTGTTCCCCGCCACGACTGCCGGTTCGCTTTCAGCGCGTCTACCGTTTGCACGCCACTACCTGGGGAGTGTGAGTGAGACGAGTGGTCGACTGTCTCCGACCGCGAGGCGTCCTCGAGGTGACGCGGCCGGCGAAAGGGACGGGTCTCGAGTCGAACGGAGGATCCTGGGGTCAGTCGGCCTGGACGGCCTCGGCTTCTTCGTCTTCGTGATAGTACTCCGCGATGAACTCCTCGTCGATACGGTTGAGTTCCTCTTTCGGCAGGTCAGAGAGGAGGTCCCAGCCGATACCGAGGGTCTCCTCGATGGTCCGGTTGGTGTCATAGCCCTGCTCGACGAACTCCGCTTCGAACCGGTCGGCGAAATCCAGGAACTTGTTGTCACGCTCGCTGAGGGCTTCCCGACCGACGATGTTCACCAGGTCACGGAGGTCCTCACCTTCCGCGTAGCCGGCGTACATCTGGTCGGAGACGTCGCCGTGGTCCCCACGGGTCAGCCCCTCGCCGATACCGTCGTCCATCAGCCGCGAGAGGCTCGGCAGGACGTTCACCGGCGGCTCGATACCCTGGCTGTGGAGGTCACGGTCCATCACGATCTGCCCCTCGGTGATGTAGCCGGTCAGGTCGGGGATCGGGTGGGTGTCGTCGTCGCCGGGCATCGTGAGGATCGGGATCTGGGTGACCGACCCGTCACGGTCTTTGAGTCGACCTGCACGCTCGTAGAGCTGGGCCAGGTCGGTGTACATGTACCCGGGGTAGCCACGGCGACCCGGCACCTCCTCACGTGCGGCACCGATCTCGCGCAGCGCCTCACAGTAGTTGGTGATGTCAGTGAGGATGACCAGCACGTGATAGTCCTTTTCGAACGCGAGGTACTCCGCGGTGGTCAAGGCGAGTCGCGGCGTGACCGTCCGCTCGACTGCGGGGTCGTCCGCCAAGTTCATGAAGACGACCGACCGCTCGAGTGCGCCCGTGCGCTCGAAGTCGTCCATGAACTCGTTTGCCTCCTCCTGGGTGATCCCCATCGCACCGAAGATGACTGCGAACTCCGTCTCCTCGTCGCCTTCCTCTTCGGGCACCGTCGCCTGACGGGCGATCTGGAGCGCCAGATCGTTGTGTGGCAGGCCGGACCCCGAGAAGATCGGCAGCTTCTGGCCACGAACGAGGGTGTTCATCCCGTCGATGCTCGAGACACCGGTCTGGATGAACTCCTCTGGGTACTCACGCGAGTAGGGGTTGATCGCCGCGCCGACGATGTCCTGGCGCTCCTCGGGGACGATCTCGGGCCCGCCGTCGATCGGCCGGCCGGAACCGTCGAGGACGCGTCCGAGCAGGTCCTCGGTGACGGGCATCTTCATCGTCTCGCCCAGGAAGCGAACCGAGGCGTTTCGGTCGATACCGCCCGTCCCCTCGAAGACCTGGATCGACACCAGGCCCTCGGAGGACTCCAGTACCTGTCCGCGCAGGGTCTCCCCCTGTGGCGTCTCGATCTCGACGATCTCGTCGTAGCCGACGGGTTCGTCGACCTCGGCGAACACCAGCGGACCGCTGATTTCCGTAATCGTTTGATATTCCTTCATGTTCAGTACAGCTCCCTGATCTGCTCAGCGAGGTTTGTCTCGAGTTCGTCGATGAACTCGCTCCACTCGTCTGCGGTGCCCATCCGGTTGAGCCGCGGGGCGGCGTCGACGCTCTGGATCTCCTCGACCGGGACGCCAGCGTCGAGTGCGTCGAAGGCCTCGTCGTTGAACGTCTTGATCGCCTGGAGCATCCGGTAAGTCTTCGTCGGCTCACAGTAGGTGTCCACGTCGTGGAACGCGTCCTGCTGAAGCCACGCCTCACGCAGGTAGCGGGCGACCTCGAGGGTCAGCTGCTGGTCCTCGGGCAGGGCGTCTTTGCCGACGAGCTGGACGATCTCCTGGAGTTCGTCTTCCTCGTCCAGGACGTCGATCGCCCACTGGCGAACCTCGGGCCAGTCTTCGGCGACGTTCTCGACGAACCACGGGTCCAGTTGCTGTCGATACAGCGAGTACGACTCGTTCCAGTTGATCGACGGGAAGTGTCGCCGTTCGGCGAGGTCGGCGTCGAGCGCCCAGAACGTCTTGACGATCCGCAGGGTGTTCTGGGTGACCGGCTCGGAGAAGTCCCCGCCCGGCGGGCTGACTGCACCGATCGCCGTCACCGATCCCTCGGTACCGTTTACGTTCTCGAACAGGCCGGCGCGCTCGTAGAACTCCGACAATGCCGCCGCGAGGTACGCCGGATACCCCTCTTCGCCGGGCATCTCCTCGAGTCGACTCGAGATCTCGCGCATGGCCTCCGCCCACCGGGAGGTGGAGTCGGCCATCAGCGCGACGTCGTAGCCCATGTCACGGAAGTATTCGGCGATCGTGATTCCCGTGTAGATACAGGACTCACGGGCTGCGACGGGCATGTTCGAGGTGTTCGCGATGAGACACGTGCGGCTCATCAGCGGTTTGCCCGTCATCGGGTCCTCGAGGTTCGGGAAGTCCTCGATGACCTCGGTCATCTCGTTTCCACGCTCGCCACAGCCGACGTAGACGACGATGTCCGCGTCGGACCACTTCGCGAGCTGGTGTTGGGTGACCGTCTTGCCAGAGCCGAACGGACCCGGGATCGCCGCCGTCCCGCCTTTGGCGATCGGGAACAGGCCGTCCTGGATGCGCTGGCCGGACTGGAGTGGGACCGTCGGCGTCCGCTTTTCGGCTGCCGGACGGGCCTGCCGGACCGGCCACTCCTGGTGCATCGTCACGTCCTCGCCCGAGGACAGTTCCGCGACGGGCTCTTCGACCGTAAAGTCGCCGGCTTCGATCGAGGTGATCTCGCCACCCTCGAAGTCCGGTGGCACCATCACCTTGTGGGTGATGCTCGCGGTCTCGGGGACCTCACCGATGATGTCCCCCGGTTCGACCGAGTCGCCCTCGGAGACGGTGGGGGTGAACTCCCACTGTTTCTCTACGTCGATCCCCGGCGCGTCGACCCCACGGTCGAGAAACGCCGAGTTCATCTTCTCCTCGAGTTCGTCGAGCGGGCGCTGGACACCGTCGTAGATGGTGTCGAGCATCCCCGGCCCGAGGTCGACGCTCAGGGGTTCGCCCGTGTTCTCGACGGGTTCGCCCGGGCCGACACCCGAGGTCTCCTCGTACACCTGAATTGTGGTCAGGTTCCCTTCGATCTCGATGACCTCGCCCATCAGTCCTTCGTCGCCGACGTAGACGACGTCGTTCATCCGGGCGTCGAGGTCCGCAGCGGTCACGACGGGACCACTCACGCTTTCGATTACACCGTCTTGGTCGACGGTCTGGGTTTCGTCTGCCTGGCTCATGATTACTCGCTTTCGTCCTCCTCCATTAGGTCGATACCGATCGCCCGCTTTATCTGCTCGCGTAGTCCGCCACCGCCGGTTCCGCTCCCGATGGTGACGACGACTGGCTCGACGCTCGTCTCGACGTCCTGGCGAACACCCCGCGAGAGGTACTCGAGGTCCTCGTCGTGCATGACGACGATACCGACGCCGTCGTCCTCGAGGACGGCGGTAGCGGCGTCGTCCAGTTCGGTCTCTTTCTCGTCGTCCGGGACGTTCTCGAAGCGGCGGACGCCCGCGAGGCGAAAGCCGGTCGTAAACTCCGGACTGCCGACGACTGCGATTTCCTGGCTCATAGGATCACCAGCTCCTCTTCGATCTCGCTTTCGGAAAGCCCGACCTCGCGACCACGTGCGATCGCGCGGATGTTCTCGACCTCGCGTTCTTTCGCGAGGATGTACGAGAGCACCGACGACACCGAGACCGGGTAGATACTCGAGAGCGTGTCGGCGTACTGGAGCAACGCAGCGTCCAGTGCGTGCTCGAACTCGATGAGGCTGTCGGCGTCGCGCAGCCTCGAGATCGCTCCCGAGAGTCGGTCGCCGTAGCGTCTGTTGTCGGCGATGTGGTCGATGAGTCCGTCGGGGTCGGCGACGAGCTGGCTCAGTTCCGACTCATCGAACAACACGCCGCCTTCGATGTAGTAGCTGGCGGGATCGAGGTCCGCGCCACTCCGTGCAAGCCGGAGGGCGTTCCGGGCGTTCCGGAAGTCGATCTCCGCCTCGAGGAACTCGACGTATTTGGCGTCCGGCCCTTCTTCGGGGCGACCGAGGTCCTCGAGCAAGTGCTCGTAGAACTCACGGTCCAGGGCGTTCTCGAGAGGAATCAACGCGCCGGTCTCCTCGTACTCCTCGGAGGCGTTCTCGAGGGGGTCGTGGTAGACCGTCCCGTCTAACACCTCGATGACGTCCTCGATCGTGTCGACCTCGAGTAACAGGTCGACGGTCGAATCGTCGAGTTCGCCGGCACGGATCAGGTCCGTCCGGATCTCCTCCGGTGGCGTGTCGGTGTAGATCCCGCGGATGACCGTCTTGACGTTCCAGACGTCGAACTTCCGGAGGTACCGGGCGACGAGGTCGTAGATCCGGCCCTCGGACCACTCGAGTAAGTCACCGAAGTGTTTCGCGAGGTTTCGGTTGAGTGCGTACTCGATCAGGTCGACGCCTGAAAACCGCGTCCCGAGCTCGTTGATCTCGCGTTCGTACTCCGACTCCTCCATAAAGCGGGCGATCCCGCTTGGCCCCATGCGGACGAGTTTGCGGTAGTCCTCGTCGGCGAACAGCGCCGCTCTCCGGGTCCGGACGCGAGCGCTGACGTACTCCGTGTTCGAGGCTCCACGCATCATTGCTCGAAGAGTCTCTCGCTTATCTCCCGGAGGTTATCCTCCCAGACGTCCTCGAGCAACGAATCGAAGGTGTTGTTGACCCGAACGCGGGACTGGTCGCTCTCGACGACGACGCCGCCGAGGCAGTCGTACTCGCCGACGTACTCGTAGCCGTCGTACTCCTCGAGGATCGACTCGAGGAGTCGCTGGTCGCCCTCACGGCCGTAGACGCGGACGTCGTCGCCGGCATCGAACTCCTCGCTCGTCGCCTCGAGTAACGACCGGGTCAACTCCTCTCTACTGTCACCCTCGAGGGCGGCGAGTTCGTCTTCGACCCGTTCGCGTACCTCCCCGAGGACGGTGCGTCGGGCCTCCAGGCGTTTCTGTTTCGCCTCCAGTTTCGCACTGGAGAGTCGCTGTTCGCGAAGTTGCTCGATCTCGCGTTCGGCTTCCCGGCCGGCCTCCTCGAGGATCTCCTCGGCGTCGGCCTCGGCTTCCTCGAGGATCTCCTCGGCGCGGGACTCGCCTTCCTCGCGGAGGTTCTCCGCACGCGCGTGGGCTTCCTCCCTGATGTCTTCGACGACTGTGTCCAAACTCATTGGTGAGAGAAACGGCGGGCAGTTAGATGATGAAGACGACGACCAGCGCGAAGATGACGAGTGTCTCCGGCAGGACCGTCATGATCAGTCCGGGTACGAAGTTGTCGCTGTCTTCGGCGATCGCACCGACGGCGGCGGCACCGATGCCCCGCTCGGCGTATCCCGCGGCGAGCGCGGAGAGACCGACGGAGAGTGCGGCGGCCGCGAGGGCGGTTTCTTCGCTTGCTTCCCAGGTGCTGGCGGCTTCTAGTGCGACGTTCGCGAGTGCAGGTGTGTTCTCGATCATGGTTAAGGATCACTTCAGGTTCGATTGCTCCGAACACGCGTATCTGTCGCTGCACACCCTATAAAACTCTCGAAATCATCCGACACGGATCGCCCGGACCCGCCGGTTTCAGCCCACGTGATAGCAATTGCCAGGTTCGGGGAAGGCGAGACGTACCCGTCTCGGTAATAAACCGAAAGGAGGCCAGCGGTCGATCCGATCAGTCCGCCTGCTGGCTCGTCGCCTGTTCGTGACCGAACGGCTCGTACTCCTCGCCGCCGCCCTCGTAGAACTTCTGGAAGAACTCCACGTACTCCAGACGCAGCATCTGGATGCCGGCTGCGGTGATCCCGAGCAGCAGGACCACGATGTGGCCGAGAACGAAGACGAGCACGGCACCGATCAGTGCGAGCGCCATGACGAGGGCGCTGCCCTCGAGTCCGATCCAGACGAGTCCCTCGAAGACGACATCGCCGCCCGCGGGAGCCTCCGGGGAATCGAAGAACGCGAACTCCATGTAACCGGTCTCGTCGGCCGCAGCGCCGAAGACCAGGAGGTTCACGACGAACGCCATCCCACCTTTCGCGAGCAAGACGGCGACCATCCGGAGATACGAGAGGACGTGACCGAACGCCCACGCCGGCGTCTCGAGGAGGCCGGCGACGCCCTCGGCGCTGCCGACCATGACGACGCCGACGAGCAACATCGCGAGCCCGACGAGTCCGACGATCTCCGGGAACCCTTCGAACCCGAGGGCGAAGTCGGGCGTCTCATAGAGGACACCCGTGGTTCCGACGAGGAACTCGGGTTTGTGCTCGACGGCGTGTGTGCTGAAGATCCAGATGAACAGGCCGTTCATCGCGAGGATCCACGAGAAGCGTTCGAGGACCGCCGCCTTCAGGCCGTGGCTGAGCTCGTTGATAAAGCCCACGACCAGGCCGATGTTGAGGTGAACGATCCCGAACGCGACGCTCATGATAATCCACAGCATCGCCCAGCTCTCGGGATGTTGCAGTCCCTTGGTGAGCACACCGGCAAGCGGCAAGTCGAGACCCACGTCGCTCATGTAGACCCCGAAGAAGTCGTCGTACAGGTAGCCGAATATCACCGTGAAGATACCGGCCCAGATACCGATCGTCCCCAAGGCCTTCCCCGCGTCCGAATCGAAGACCTTCCAGGCACCCCAGCCCATCAGCATGTAGAGGATACCGTACCCGATATCCCCGATCATGAAGCCGAAGGCGAAGGGGTAGGTGAGGAAGATAAACAGCGTCGGATCGAGTTCGCTGTATTTGGGCTGGCTGACCATCTTCACCAGCAACTCGAACGGTTTCGCCGGTGTGAGGTTGCTGAGCCTGACCGGTGGCTCGTCGTCCATCGTCACCGCCCTTCCCTGACTCCGGCCGCCGTCGGTGGCGGCTTTCGCCGTCTGGGGTTCGGCGTGGCGCTCGTCTTCGCCGTCGTGGCCCTCTTCGCCGTGGTCGTGGTCGTGTTCGACGACCTCGTCGTAGTCGACGACCTCGAGTTGTTCGACCTCGATGCTGTCGCCAACGGCTTCCCTCAGGCCCGCCTCGAGGTCGGCGTACTGCTCTTCGGGAACCCATCCCTCGGCGATAAAGGCACGTTTGGTGGTCGCAAACTGCAACGGGGCGTCCGCGCGCTGGGCCTCGATCGACAGCTCCGCTTCGAGAGCCAGCAGGAACCCGCCCGCTTCGCGTTTGACCCCCTCGAGTTCGGCGTCGAGTTCCTCGAGGTCGTTCTCGAGGCCGCGCTTTTTGTCCTCGAGTCGCCCGACGTACTGGCGTGGGCTCTGTTCGGTCTCGGGGACCTCGTGGCGGGTGAGTTCGACGCCGACGAGCGCGTCACCGATGCTCCCCTCCGGGTCGCCGTCGGTCGGCGCGGCCACGATGGCCACGACGTCGCCGCCGGTAAACGTCTCGAACGCACGGATCGAGTCGTCGGCCTCGAGGGCGTCCTCGATGGCCGAGACCGACCCCTCACCGACGAGAACCTCGACGTTGTCGTAGCCAGACAGCAGATCCAGATCGATGTCGAGTTGTGCGAACGGCTCGACGCGGCCGATCCTCTCTTCGACCCGCCGGAGCTCGCTCGTAACCGCCGAACGCTCGTCGTCGAGGTCGTTGATCCGCGTTCGGATCTCCTCGAGGCGCTCTTCCCAGCCCTCCTCGGGCGCTTCGGGTGTCACCTCGTCGGCCTCGAGGTCGAGGGTACTCTCCAACGCGCGGATCGTCACGAGTTTCTCGGAGACGTCGTCGGCCCCCTCGATGGGGCTGCCGTTGTCGAACCCCTCCCAGGAGCCGTCGTAATCCGAGAGGTGGACCAGGTTCAGGTCGTGAACCGTCTCGATGACCGTGGGCATGACGCCCTTGGAGCCGGTCACCGAGACCTTGCTCATCCGTTCAGGTCTGAGCATGGACGTCCTCCTGGAACAGGGAAACGACGTACTCTGTCACCTCGTCGATCCGCTTGTCGGCACGTTTTTCTAGCACCCTGCGCTCGTCGTCACCCTCCGCGAGGAGCCGCTCACACTCGGTGTCTACGTCCTCGCGTGCCTCCTCGAGGCGGCGGTCTTTGAGCTCGCGCGCGTCCCCCTCGGCTTCCGAGCGGATCTCTTCGGCGCGCTCGCGGGCCTCGGCTATTCGGTCGTCGCGATCGGTTTCCGCCTGTGCGACGATATCGTCGGCCTCCTGCTCCGCCGACTGGAGTCGTTCGAGAACCTCTGGCCTCGGCATAGTCTAAGCGTGGGGAAGTTTGCGACAACGCGTATAAGGTAGTTGCGAAAGTGTTCGACGGTCGTGGTCCACAGGACTCCCTCGAGCCAGAACGGCAGACATATTGGCCGGCGACCGAAAGCTACTGTAAATGGGTATTCTCGAGAACAAGGCCCGGGCCCGGCTGTTCTACAAGTACCTCTCGAAGGTCTACGACCAGGTAAACCCCTTCATCTGGAACGAGGAGATGCGCACCGACGCCCTCGAGCTGCTCGACTTTCCCGAGGATGCGACGGTCCTAGACGTCGGCTGTGGCACCGGCTTCGCCACCGAGGGGCTCCTCGAGAACGTCGACGAAGTGTACGGAATCGACCAGAGCCAACACCAACTCGAGAAAGCCTACGCGAAGTTCGGCAAGCGCGGCCCCGTTCATTTCCACCGTGGGGACGCCGAACGCCTGCCGTTCGCGACGAACACCTTCGACATCGTCTGGTCGTCGGGTTCGATCGAGTACTGGCCGAACCCCATCCTCGCCTTGCGGGAGTTTCGCCGCGTGCTCAAACCCGGCGGCCAGGTGCTCGTCGTCGGCCCGAACTACCCCGAGAACACGCTCACGCAGAAACTCGCCGACGCGATCATGCTCTTTTACGACGAGTACGAGGCCGACCGGATGTTCAAAACCGCCGGCTTCGAGGAGGTCAGACACATGTTCCAGGGGCCCTCCTACGAACCCGACGTGGCGATCACGACCGTCGCTCGAGCGCCCGAGTAGTCAGGTCGCCGTCGCCTCGAGTCGCGCGACCGTCCGCCCGTCGACCGTGAGGGCGACGACGACGTCGCTACCCGGTTCGATCGTCGGCTCGTTGGTCCCCGCGACCCGGAACGTCGTGCGTTCGCCGACCGTCCACTCGTCGTCCGTCTCCACGTTGAACGGCCCGTCGGGCGTCCCGTAAAACCCCTCGGCACCGGCGAACGGGACCGGCGGCTGGTGGGTGAGTTCCTCGCCGTCGACGGAGACGACGACCGAGAGCTCCTCGACGTCGATCGGGTCGCCGGCGACGTGCTCGAGGACGACCGCGCCGGTATCGCCGTCGACGCTCATCTCGATCGCTGCGTCCGGGCCGGCCTCGGGAGACCATCCCCCGACGTTCACGGCGAGAACGCCCGCCAGGGCGACCGTAACGGCGATCAACAGGACGGCGGCGAGCGGTGACCCGATCGCCCGTCCGTCGGTCAGTGACACGCGTCGCTCTCGGCTCGTTCCCGTACTTGAACCCTCGGACGGGATTACTCGGCGACCGTCACCTCGAGGGAGTTCCCGTCGGCCTCGGCGGCCAGTTCGAACCCGCCGGCGGGCGTGAGAAGCCACATCGAACCGTCGTCACCGGTCTCCCCGAGTTCGTAGCCGTCGGCTGCGATCGTCGCGTCGACGGGCTCGCCGGTCTCGGCGTCGACGACCGTGACCTCGATCGGGCCGTTCACCGGCGTCTCGTTGATCGAGAGCTCGAGGGAGTCGTTCGTCCACGTCTCCTCGCGCGAGTCGACTGGCAAACCGTCGATCGAGAGCGACTGGACCTCGTGGTAGACCGCGCCGGTCGCGCCGTCGAGGTACGCCGAGAGGTCACCCTGGGGGGTCGACGTGCGGGCACTGTAGAGCTGTGCCGTGGGCGCTTCGTTGTGCTGGCTTCCACCGACCCTGTTGTCGAACGCCCACGGGTAGAGTTCGTCCTGGAAGCGGGTGTCCGCGGCGTCGATATCGCCGATACCGTCGGGTTCGGCGGGTTGGCGGTTGTCGAACCGCGTCGTCTCACGGACGTACGTGTTCCCATCTATCATCGCGACGCTGTGTCCGTTCTCGCTCGTATCGACGACCACGTCCCGGGTCGAAACGGACTCGCCGCGAGCCACCGCGTCGAGGTCGCCACGGACGTCGCCGTAGAACACCTCGAGGGTCATCTCGGCGTGACCGATCTTCGCGCCGTCGTACCCCGAAGTGCGGTCGGCGTAGTCCCCCACCTCCTCGAGAACGTCGTCCAGTTCGGCTGCGGCGTTGTAGTTCCGAACGAGGGTCGCGAGCAACTGCTCGTCGGTGATCGCTCCGTTTGCGTGTGCGCGAACCGCGTCCCGTTCTCGCTCTTCGATGGCGTGGATCCGCTCGCTCGTCAGCTCGTAGGCCGTATCGATCGCCTCCCGGCGTTCGTCCGCCGGGAGGTCGTCGAACTCCGACTCGAGGGTGTAGCGGGCGTGGTCGGCCCGGAGCGCATCGTCCCGAACCCCGAGTGTCGCCCCGAGGTCGGTGCCCGGCTCGAGGTACCCACTGTGGACGTCGCCCTCGAGGGTGAGTCGGTTCGTCGTGCCATCGGCCTCGACCAGCCCGTCCGAGACCGTCGCCTGTGCGAGCGCACGCGTGTCGTCGGCTGCGGGGCCGGCGGCGACGACGGCCATCGCCGGCAACGACAACACGAGGAGGGCGACGAGAACGGGGGCCGCGGCTTTCATCTCGGAACTACGTCTGGGCTGGAGGCACAAAAACCAGTCGACACGTCCGGAGCCGCTCTACAATCGGCGGTTATCGCCCACCCAGTTCCCGAAGGGCGACCGTAACAACCGGTTGTTTCCGGATAGAAAGTGTTTTTTCCCGGGCAACCGACCGTCGGCACATATATGCGGTCTCCCCCCGCCGCCGTCCTCGCCCTCCTGGCCCTCCTCGTCGTCTCCTCGATGGGTGCGGTCGCCGCCGCCCCGGCGACGGGAGTCGACCACCCCTCCGACCGGGCCGCCCTGGCGGACGGGCAGTCCCCGCTCGAGCCGGCCGACCCCCGACAGGCGATCCGGATCAACGTCTCCGCCGACGGCGACGCCCGCTGGACGATCGAGAGCCGCTACCACCTCGAGACCGAGGAGGACGTCGAGCGCTTCGAGGAGTACGCCGACGCCGTCTCCGGCGGCGAACGGGACATCGCCCTCGAGGGCGGCTACGACGTCACGGTCTTCGAGACCGCCAGAGCGCAGGCCGAATCGGCGACCGACCGGGAGATGTCGATCGACGACGACGGGTGGGCCGACCCACGGATCGAGGCCACCGACGACGACCACGAGGTGGGCGTCATCGCCTACGGCTTCGAGTGGTCGAACTTCGCCGCCGTCGACGGCAACCGCTTGCACCTCGGGGACGTCTTCTGGGCCGACGGGGAGACCTGGCTTCCCACCCTCGCCGACGACCAGCGTCTCGTCATCGAACCGCCCGCGAACTACGGGTTCGAGGACCCGCCCATCGGCACGCAAAACGGCGCACTCGTCTGGGACGGCCCGTACGTCTTCGAGGAGGGCGAACTCGAGGTCACCTTCCTCGAGGGCGCAATGGGTAACGGAACCGGAAACGGAGCCGGAGCCGACGGGTTGTTCCCCGCCCCGACGATTCTCTCCGCGCTCGGGTTGCTCGTCCTCCTCGCTCTCGTCGGCGGCGGCGGCTACCTGCTCGCGACCCGATACCCGCCCTCGGAGCTCTTCGGGACCGACGACGAGACGCGGACCGAACTCGAGTACGAAGAGGGCGCGGCCGACCCCGCCGGGAGCGCCGACCCGGGTTCCGACCTCGAGGAACCACGCGAGGACTCCGACGGCGTGGACGAGCCCGACCTCGAGGCGCCCGAGGAGGAGATCGACCCCGAACTCCTGAGCGACGAAGAGCGGGTTCACCGCCTGCTCGCCGAAAACGGCGGCCGGATGAAACAGGCGAGGATCGTCGAGGAGACCGGCTGGTCGAACGCCAAGGTCTCACAGTTGCTCTCGGCGATGGACGACGACGGGGAGATCGACAAGCTACGGATCGGCCGGGAGAACCTGATCACCCTGCCCGAGGTCGACCCCACCGAGGTCGACTAGCCACGCCAACGGGTCCGTGTAAGTGAGTATTACCCGTCGGTGGGCCTCGAGTGACCGTTCCCGTCGCGCCCGTCGGTAACGACGACCGT
>LKNC01000191.1 GCA_001564255.1 Natrialbaceae archaeon Tc-Br11_E2g1 | reverse complement strand
GGGCCGCCTCCAGCCCCTCGAACTCGTGGACGTACTCGTCGCCGGCGTACGCGCCGTAGACGTCGGTGTCGACGACGTACAGCAGGTGCAGTTCGGCATCGGTGGTGTCCGCCACCTCGATCGCGTGGTCGATCGCTCGCTCGGTGCCTCTCTCGGCGTCGGTCGGCAGGAGGATTCGATCGTACATCGGTTCCCGGTAGGAGCCGACGGCGTATAATTGTCGAGGGACCGGCGCCCGCGACCGGACGTACGGACGCCCCGGATCCAGCCGTCTATCAGTGAGCACCTCGGTCCCGGAGTCTACCCGTGTGCGCCTCGGTCCCGGACCACGAGCGAGAGTGCGAGCAGACAGCCGACGGACGCGAACGCCGCGAGGAGGAAAAAGAGGGCCGTCTCGCTGCCGTACGTGAGCGCAACTCCGGCGATCGACGCACCGAACGCACCGATACCGAAAATCGCGAGAAACGTCCAGCCAAAGGAGAGCCCGCGGGTCTCGGGTGGCGAGTAGGCGGCGATAGTCGCCTGAGTCAGCGGCTGCATCGCAAACAGGACGACTCCGAGCAGCGCGCTGACGGCGAGCAACGGCACGAAGCCGGCGGTCGCTACGGGAACGTACCCCACCCCGAGAACCGCGAGCACGGCGAGGGCGACGACCAACCCGCGCTCGGCGGGGAGGCGATCGAGGAGGACACCACCGAGATACTGCCCGAGGATACCGATCGTGAGCAGACCCACGAAGACGTACTGGGCCGGATCGAACTCCTCGGCGATCGGGCCGGCGTCGGCGAACGGATCCATCTCCCGAACCGCGGGAAACTCCCCCAGCATGTCGGGGAGAAAGGTCAACACGCCACGGTAGTAGAGCCCGTTGAACATCACGATCGCGAAGACGGTGAGAAAGCCGACCGACACCAGCGCACGCGTTTCCGAGACGAGCGAGCCCGGGGAGAACTCCCCTTTGCTGGTCCGGTCTTCCTCGACGGTGGCAGTCCCGTCGAACCGGAGGACGACCCCGAGAAGGGCGGTCGCCACCGTGGGGACCACGAGCAGCGCGGCGGCGATCCGCCAGTCGACCGCGAGCAACAACAGCGCGGTCGCCAGCGGACCAAGAGCGATACCGACGTTGCCGGCCATCCCGTGGTAGGCCAGCGCCCAGCCCGGCTCGCGGACGCCCTTGCTGATCATCGTCAACCCGGCCGGATGGTAGAGGCTCGCGGCGAGACCCCAGAGTCCGAGCGCCAGCGTGACGGCGTAGACGTTCGGTGCGACTCCCAGGAGGAGAAAGGAAAGGGCCATCCCGACCAGACAGGCGAGGATGATCGACCGAGAGCCGAATCGATCGACCAACACTCCCGCCGGAAGGGCGCCGGCGCCGAAAAGGAAGTAGCCGACCGTGACGACCGCGCCGAGCGTCGCAGCGGTCACGGAGAATTCGCGCAGCCAGACGGTCATGAGGATCGGGATGGAGAGCTCGTAGGTGTGGACCATCATGTGTGAGAGCGCGGTGAACGTCACGACCGACCGTTCGTCGTCTCTCATACGGAGGGTATCCGGTCCGCCTGGCTCGCGTCGGCCGTGAACCGGTCGGCGGGGCGGGGCGGGATTGGGGTCGTCACTTCCGTCGTCCGTTGATGCCCTCGGCGGCAGCCAGGATCTTTCGGAACGGCGACTCCTCGCCGGTGGCAGCCTGCGTGAGATAGAGGAAGACGGCGACGGCGAGCGCGCCGAGCTGGACGATCAGCTCCGGATGGACCATGATGACGATCCCCAGCCCGACGAAGACGGTCCGTAGCCCGGCAGCCGGCAGGGAGCTGATTTCGACTTGGCGGCCGCGCAGCCCGACGATCCGACTCGAACCGATCGAGAACCGGTAGTTCAGCCCGTGGATGATGGTGACCCCGCCGAGCAGGGTCACCAGACTCGTCAACAGCAGGCCGGTGCCGACCGTCCCCTGGTGGTTGACGAGTTCGGGGTGGTAGATGAACGTAAACGGCAGGACGAAAAGCGGTGCCGAGATCTTTATCGCCTCCCAGGAGGTCTCCCAGAAGTCCGATCCAGCGATACCGGTCGCCACGGCGACACAGGTCGCGACCGGCGGCGTCAGCCCGGCCAGGATCGCGGCGTAGAAGACGAAAAAGTGGGCGGCGAACTCGGGCAGGAAAAACTGGTTTACGAACGTCGGCGCGATCAGGATCGCGGTGATCGTGTACTTCGCCGTGGTGGGCATCCCGAGTCCGAGGATGATGCTGATCACCATCGCCATGACCGCCACGAAGATCAGGATCCCACCGGAGATGTCGATGAGCGTGAGCGATAGCGCCCCCGGCACCCCCGTCGCCAGCAGGATGTCGACGACGCCGTTGATCGACGCGAGGATTATCGCCACCGGCGCACAGACCACCAGCCCCTCCCTGAACCCGACTACCGTCTGTCTCAACGTGTCGACGAACGTCCAGAACGTCCGCCGGAGGCTGCGGCTGCCGGCCGCCTGTCTCGTCGTCGGAACGGTGATGCCCAGAGCCGCCATGCTGACGACGGTCCAGAACGCCGACGTCATCACGGTGTACTGGAGCACGCCCAGGAGGTAGATCAGGACGCCGAGGGGCACGCCGAACTTGACCCCCTGGATGGCCAGCTCGGACGGTTTGATCCGGTCCTCGAAGAAGTCGTCCATCTGCCCCTCGTCGATCTGGGGTGCGGCCGAGTAGTGGACGCCGATGAAAATGACGATCAGGAGGATCGCCGCGGGGATCAACCCGGCGACGATCACGTCGAAGTAGGTGACTCCCTGGATCAGCGTCGCCATGACGAACGCCCCCGCGCCCATGACGGGTGGAAGCACCTGGCCGGAGGTGGAGGCGACCGACTCGATCGCGCCGGCGGTTGCGGGTTTGATACCGCTTCGTTTCATCATCGGTATCGTAAACGAGCCCGTCATACCCGTGTTGGCCGTCTGGCTGCCGTTGACCGATCCGATGATGGCGCTGGCGATGACGGCCGTCTGGGCGACGCCGGAGTCGATGTGCTGGCCCACCTTGACCGCCGCACGGAGGATGAGGTCGAACGCGCCGTACCCCTTCAACATGCCGGCGTAAAGCAGGAACAACGCGATCCAGGCCGCCATCAGCTGGGTCAGAAAGCCGAAGAAGCCGTCGACCTGGATGACGAGGATACGGAGCATTCTGGTCCAGGAGATGCCCGTATGACCGAGTGGGCCGGGGATGACGTAGCCGAACAGGCCGTAAGCGATTCCGGCCAGCACGATGACGAGAAACGTCATGCCGAACGCCCGCCAGGTGATGTAGATGATCGAGACGGTGA
Organism: Natrialbaceae archaeon Tc-Br11_E2g1; assembly: GCA_001564255.1. GTDB lineage: Archaea > Halobacteriota > Halobacteria > Halobacteriales > Natrialbaceae > Tc-Br11-E2g1. The sequence goes on along the minus strand of LKNC01000191.1, from coordinate 2,245 downwards.
ACAGAAGCGCCATCGCGAGCTCCGCCTGGGTGGCGCCACCCCGTCCCGCCAGCGCGAGCGCGTTGACGTACACGTAAACGACCGTCGGGATCATGATCAGAACCGAGACGCCCAGGATCGCCGTATCGACGACGTTTTCCCGCGAAACGAGTGCCCTGAGGTCGTCGGTAATGAACGCGGTTCCGCCCCCCACCCTGTCGATCATCTCGTGTAGCACGTAAAATAAAATCACTAGTCCCAGAAACCCCGCACCGAACTGGGATCGTGGGGGCGACGACCCGGTGATCGCTCCCTGGAGGTACGCCATCCACATGACGAACAGCCAGAACGGGATCGACAGGGCGGCGTACAGTCCCCACATCGAAATATAGCTCCGGATATTCTCCTTCGAAAGTCGTTCCCTGAGAGCGACACCGATCGGCTTGCTGGCCAGATCCTCTTCCAACTCGAGTGGATCGCCGGCTCCCGTCTCGGCGATCTCGGTCTGTTCTTCCGGGTCGTCAACCGGTGTATCGGATTCCATTGTGTGCGTCTTCGATCGTCGGAGGATTTACATGACGGGTGGCCGACGGACCGATCGAGACTAGACCTCTCCCTCGACCCAGTCGTCGTCCCAGACGTCGTGATCCTGGTAGAACTCGACCATCCCCGGGTGCACCTCGACGCCGTCCATCAACACCCCGGTCATGACTTCGGGGGTGTACTCCAGCGTCGTCGGATCACCCTCACGGATCGTCTCGTGGTGTTCGTTCGCGATTCGAGCCATCTCGTAGACCGCGTCCGGATCCACGTCCGGACCGAACCCCCACTGGCCCTGGAGCGCCCAGTGGGTTACGTCGTCATCGAGCCCGAGCTCGCTCGTCACGTCCTGATCGTACGGGTAGGGCTCCTGCTGGACGAAGGTCGCACCGGGGACGTCCTGGATGGTCTGTTCGAACTGGTCGTCGGTTTCGATGAGGTACAGCTCGCCGCCGCTGCGGATGTCGACCTCCTGGCACCAGCCGGCGAGCTCGACCTGATTGGCGCCGTACAGACAGAGCGCGTCGACGCGTCCCTCCTCGACCGCGCCCGGAACGTCCTCGGTGTCCTCGTTGTTGATGTTGTTGGCGTCCCAGATACCGTCCTCCCGGAGGACCGTCTCGGTCAGCAGCCGGGTGCCGAAACCCGGTTCGATGGGGTAGATCGTGTACTCACCCTCCCGGAGGTCCGCGGTCGACTCGATGCCCGACCCCTCCAGTGCCACCCAGTGCATCTCGAGGCTCGTGAACAGGAACCCCTGCATCGGGGTGTCGTCGACCGGATCGTCGTCGAACGGCGGGTCCTCGTTGAGCGCCGCCTGCCAGGAGTTGTTGTCGACGCCGATCGTACTGAAGTCGCCGCCGTCGAACTCATAGAGGTTCGCCGTCCATCCCTCCGTGACCTGCACGTCGATGCTCAGCGTGTCGCTGTGTTCGTTCGCAGCACGCTGTATCGCCTGGGCGGCCTGCTGCGTCGAGCTGCCGGTCGAGGTCCCGGCGATGGTGATTGTGTGACCGTCGTCACCACCGAGACAGCCCGCCGTCCCGACGACTCCCGCGGCAGCTACGCTCTTTACCATCGTTCTCCGCGAAACGTCGTTATCCAGTGGCATACGTCAGTATTTGTCACGGGGGAATAAATAAATCTACCTGATAAAAGAACATAGATTTCTATCACAATAAACACAATAATCAGAATCGATCATTATGGATACGCGTCGGCCGATCGGATCCGCCGATAGAGGACCACGAGCAACCCCAGACCGACGGCCGTGAGCCCGGAGAGGGTCGCCCAGGCGACGTCGTACCCCTGCGTGTCGACGAGGAAGCCGAAGGCCGGTGGGGCGAACAGGGCACCGGAGTTGAGCGCGATCTGGCCGCCTGCAGTCGCACTGCCCATCTCCCCGGGGTCGACGAGCGAGCCGATACACGAGTAGTAGATGCCGGTAAACCCCAGCACGAAAAACCCCAACAGCGTGAACAGCCCGAGCGCTACATATGCCGTCCCGACGACCGTCAGCGAGAGGAGCAACGCGGCGCTCGCTCCCGTCTGGAGGATCAGGATGCGTAGCGTCGATACGGTAAGCGGCGCCCGGAGACGGTCCGCGAGCCACCCGGAGCCGATCCGACCGAGGGAGCCGGCGACCTGTGCGGCCGCCAGCGTCACACCCCCGAAGACGACGCTCGCGCCGATCGATTCGTTCACGTAGAGGATCGTGTACCCGATC
>LKNC01000190.1 GCA_001564255.1 Natrialbaceae archaeon Tc-Br11_E2g1 | reverse complement strand
GCGGTGATGGGTTCACGCCGCTTTTGTACCTGATACCCATGGCGCTTCTGGTCGCTTCCGGGCTGGCTGTCGGCCGTTCGCGAGGTGTCACCGAGACGGCCGACGGTGCGGTCGCCGGCGTGTTCGTCCTCCCGTCGTACCTGGTGCTTTCGGCGATCGGTGCGGTAGTGTTTCGGGTCTCGGCGGAGGCACTCGGCAGCAGTTTCAACGGCCAGCCGGAACTCCTCCCGGCGATCTTGCTGGCCGGGATCGTGTTCCCTGCCGTCTTCGGCGCTCTCGGCGGGATCGTCGCCGCGAATACCGACACCGCAAAATGAGTCCGAACCGACTCATCCGGATCCGGTTTACCGGTGATCGACCCGAACGGGGTGGCGATCACCGGTAACGAATCACGACAGACCGTATCAGGGGAGTTCGACGTCGATTCCCGTCTGCTCGCTTGCGGCCGTGACGGTATTGTAGAGCAACATCGCCCGCGTCATCGGGCCGACGCCGCCGGGGACGGGGGTGATGGCACTCGCGTTCTCCGTTGCGCTCTCGAATTCGACGTCGCCGACGAGTTCGTACCCTTTCTCGGTGTCGGCATCCACGCGGTTTACACCGACATCGATCACGACCGCCCCCTCACTGAGCATCGAGCCGTCGATGAGTTCGGGGACACCACAGGCGGCGACGACGACGTCCGCGGCTTTCGTCTTCTCCTCGAGCCCTTCGGTTCGGGAGTGACAGACCGTCACCGTCGCGTTGCCGTCCTCTGCCTTCTGGATCAACAGGTTCGCGAGTGGCTTGCCGACGATGTCAGAACGGCCGACGATCGTCACGTCCTTGCCTTCGGTCTCGACGTCGGCGGCCTCGAGTAACTTCTGGACGCCGTGGGGTGTACACGGGCGGAAACGGGCGTCGCCGGCGACCAGTCGGCCGACGTTCTCGGGGTGGAAGCCGTCGACGTCTTTGGCGGGGTCGACCCGGCGGATCACTTCACGGTACTCGACGTGGTCCGGAACGGGTGCCTGGACGATGTAGCCGTGGACCTCCGGGTCGTCGTTCAGGTCGGCGATGGTCTCGTACAGCTCCTCGGGGGGTGCGTCGCCGTCGACGTCGACGTGGATCCCCTCGATGCCGACCTCCTCGCAGTCCCGTTGTTTCATATTGACGTACGTCTCGCTCGCGGGATCGTCACCCATGAGGACGGTGGCGAGTCCCGGACGCGTCCCCTCCGCAGTGAGCGTCTCGATCGCGTCCGTGAGATCGTCGCGGATCTCACTCGCTACGGCCTCGCCGTCGATGATCTCGGTCATGATCGAACGGGCGGCTTCGACCCCCTTAAGCACGCGGATTCGTGTATATATACGGCCTCCGGAGAGAGCAGGTGTGCACGTCTGTGGATAGATCTACACTCGGGCGGTCAACGACATGGCGACACGCCGTTTGGCCGTCCGCACGTCCTCGAGGACGCGGGTCCCGTCGGCGAGTGCCGGGTGGTCACTCGCCAGCGGGCGGTAGAGGTAGGTGTACATCCGCCAGGGGTCGGCAAACCGGTGGCTGCCGCCGCCGATCGTCCGAACCCGCTCCTGGCGGCTGTGTAAGGTCGATTCGACCCGCCCTTCGAGGTCGTCGAGTCGACGCCAGGTCCCCTCGAGGTCCTCGAACGAGCGGTCGGCCAGCGGTCGTTCGTTCATTCGACGAAGCGTCGTTTCGACGGCGGTGAGTTCGTCTTCGGTTCGCTCGAGTGAGTCGGTCTCCGTCGAGAGCACCTCGAGGAACCGCTCCCGACGGTTTCGCGCCTCGAACGCGCGTTCGACGATCGCCCGCTGCACCGGAGGGGTGAGTCGGTCCCCGTCCGTGAGGACGGCTGCGACCTCCGGTTCGAACTCCTCGCTTACGTTCTCGGCGAGCGGTTCGCCGTACTCCTCTTCGTAGTGGGAGACCGACATGACCGTCCGTCGGTACACCTCCCGGACGGCTGCCAGCCCCCGGTCGTCCGGGGCCGAACCGAACGCGGCGACGGTGGAGCCGGCCGGGTTCGCCGTCGGCGACCGACCGGCGGGCGTCGGATCCGTCTCCGAGACGCGTGTGGCGAACCTGTCGAAAGCCCGCGCTTCCTCCCGCGTCCGGGACCGTTCCTCGCTGCACAGAGACCGGGCATGGGGGATAAGCAAGGTGCCGACGACGAGGGCCAAGGCACCGATCCAGAGGACGACGAGTAGCGTATCGAACGCACTGGCGGCGGCACATTCGATCCCGGAACAGGCGGATTCGGGCTCGAGTCGTGGAGAACGACGGGCATAGCGAACAGTCATCGGGAGAGCGTGTTACCTACGATATTAAAGCACAGTCAATAACCGTTATGCCTTCCGGCAAACGGGTTCGAATCGCTACGCGGTCAGTTCGCCGCCCGATACTGGCCGTGTGCCACGCCGAGAGCGAGGGTGATCAACCCGAAGACGACCATCGACGGCGTCACCATCGTCAGTGTAGTCTCGACAGTCATTGCCATCGGTGCATAAATCAGTCCAGCCGTTCCGAGGGCGACAACCAGGACGAACGCGACGGCTGTCTTGACCATATCCAGTTGCATAATCCCCGTTTGGGAGTCCAATTACGTAACGCTACCGGGTGCATACGTCGAACGCAGCGTTATCACTCCACACTTGACATCCTCCCGCGGTAAACGGCGAGGTTTTGGGCCTCGCTCTCGAGTTGACTCCCACGTATTTTCGTGTCTCGGTCGGCCCACCGGGCGGTTCAGTGGCCCTTCAGATGACGGTCCCGGCACCAGCGGAGCGCACGATCGGTCATTGGGGCACGCACGCCTGCGGAACGGCCAGCAAGCGTGTGAGTGTGCTAGCTGCCACGCTGACTACCTAGAGCGTCCACGTAGGCCGATGGTCGCGGTCATCGTGACAGAACATACTACAACCGCTCCCAAGAAAAATATCCGCCAACCATACTGAAAGTGATCGTCGAGTCAGTACTAACTACTACCTCTTACTGAATTTCCTAACAGTTACACAACCCCGCCACAGGTGTCGTGGTACCTCCACCCGTGAGTCGGTGGGGAAGATCGGATACCGCCCGAAATCCACGACGACTCACTTCGCCGAAAACGCCGGTTTTGGGCCGTCGATAGCAGGTTCGTCGATTATCGACATCCGGATCGAAAGAATATGAGTTATGCGTTCGGAGCACACTCGTCGAGATAGCGACCTACAGAAAGAACAATGTCCGGAAAGTACGACCTCGTAATCGTCGGTGGCGGTGTCAGTGGTTCCTCGCTTCTGTACACGACCGCGAAGTTCACCGACATCGACTCCATCGCACTGATCGAGAAAGAACCCGAGATCGCGGCGATCAACTCCCACCACACGAACAACTCCCAGACGCTTCACTTCGGGGACATCGAGACCAACTACACCCTCGAGAAGGCCGAAGAGGTCAAAGAGGGTGCGGAGTTGCTCGCGGGGTACCTCGAGAACTACGACGAGGACCGGGAGATGCACGCAAAACGGTCGAAGATGGTACTCGGTGTCGGCGACGAGGAAGTCCAGAGCCTCGAGCACCGATACGAGGAAGAAGGCTTCGGTGACCTGTTCCCGAAACTCCGACCGATCGGCCGCGAGGAGATCGCCGAGATCGAACCGAAAGTCGTCGAGGGCCGCGATCCGAACACGGAGATGCTCGCCCTCCAGACGCCCGACGGCTACGTTATCGACTACAGTGAGATCGCCAAATCGTTCGTCGAACAGGCCAAACGGCTCGAGGGCGTCGACGTCTACACCGGCACGGAAGTCACCGACATCACGCCGACGCTCGACGGCTACACCGTAGCAACCACCGGCGGGCGCTTTGACTGTGACGCCGCGGTCGTCGCCGCGGGCTCTCACAGCCTCCAGATCGCCCAGGAACTGGGCTACGGTCAGGACAAGGTCCTCCTGCCCGTCGCGGGCAGTTTCTTCCTCGCCGAGGACCTGCTCAACGGGAAGGTCTACACCCTCCAGATGAAGAAACTGCCGTTCGCCGCCGTCCACGGCGACGCCGACGTCCACGACCCGGGGATCACCCGCTTCGGACCGACCGCGAAACTCGTCCCGGCGTTAGAACGCGGGCGCATCTCGACCACCAGGGACTTCCTCGACGTCTTCGGACTGGACCCCTCGGCGTTCCTGAGCTACGGCAGTATCCTTTCGGACCGAATTTTGTTGCCGTACGTCCTGCGTAACCTCCTCTATGACCTCCCGAAGGTCGGCCCCAAGGAGTTCCTCCCACACGTCCAGAAGGTCGTCCCGAGCGTCGAACTCGAGGACATCGAACGCGCGAAAGGCTACGGCGGCGTCCGCCCACAGATCGTCGACACCGAGAACAGGTCCCTCGACATGGGCGAGGCGAAGATCGTCGGCGACGACATCATCTTCAACATCACCCCCTCGCCGGGTGCCTCGACCTGCCTGAAAAACGCGATGCAGGACACCCACACGCTCCTCGAGTTCCTCGAGGGCGACTACGAGTTCGACGAGTCGGCGTTCCGTGACGATACTATCGGCAACTTCCCGCGTGGGGACGCTGGCGAGGCCGACAAAGACACCGTCGGCGCGGTGGCGACCGGCGAGTGAATAGCTCGCTTCGCTCGCTGTTTGAACGGACGGAGTACCGCCGTGTCGGGGCACACGCGTGTGCCCCTCGTGACCGAACCGTGAGCGGAGCGGTCGGCTCTACTCCGACGGACGAACGAGGTTCGCCAGCGCGATGATAAACCCGAGGAACCAGCCAAGCGGGAACGAGAAGCCGAGCCACATCCCCGCGTAGGCGACGCCCTCGAGTTCGTAGTTCGTCCGGAGGAACTCGTTTACGCCACCGATAAAGAGGACGTTATCGAGGACCCAGACGGCAAGGTCGTAGCTCGGATCCAGAACGTACGCCTCGAGGGAGGGCGTAACGAGGGCGGCGACGACCGGCGGAAGGAAGATCGCGGTCATCGCGAACGGATAGGCGAGGGTAACCGAGAGGCCACGGCCGCCGGCTTTCGAGAAGCCGGCTGCGAGTGCGGCCGCGAGGACCCCGGCGACACTCGCCGCGGCGACGGCGAGGAACGCGTCGAAGGGCAACTGGATGCGTGCGAGTACGGTCAGGCCGCCCCAGACGACGACTGCGGTGCCGGTGACACCGACGATCCCGAGGCGGGTCGCAGTGGAGTCGAGTTTTTTGGCGTAGTAACGGGTCGCGAAGCCGAGGACGGTCAGTGGGTACAGGACGACCAATCCGAGAGCACCCAACGCACTCCAGACGCGAAACGCGATCGACTGGAGGGGCGTCTCGGGTTCCCACTTGCCCATCACTGAGTGGCCGCGACCGCGTTGCCGGGGAAAGACGATCTCCATCCAGGCCCCGTGTAACCGTTCGAGGTCGACTTTCACCGCGCCCACGATGCCGCCACCACCACTCTTTCGTGCGCGGGTAGACATACCCCGACCTACGCTCACGACGTACCGTTAACTTTCGGGTTTTTCACGGCCCGGCGACTGTCATACAGTTGACTGGTTACCAGGCGGCGAAGTCGGGGTCGACGAGTCGCTCACGCTCGTC
>LKNC01000189.1 GCA_001564255.1 Natrialbaceae archaeon Tc-Br11_E2g1 | reverse complement strand
TTTGGGACGAATCGTACTACGTTGGGACGGCAGGTGATGTTTCGACCGACACGATTGAACAATATATTGAGCGAACGGAACACGTTTAGCGGGGCTTACGGCCTTCACCCTCGGGGTCAAGCCCCGAGGCACTCGGCCTGTTCAGCCTGTAGATCGAGGACGTCGAGTACACAGTGGGGGGTGACCGACGCCCAGAACAGAAAGTGCCGGGACGGGGAAAACCGTCGGTTCGATAGCCCGAACGCGCCGTATTGGTATGAAATCACATGGCGGTAGCGTGGTCGTAAACCACCTACTTTTAGTACCCTTGAGGCTAATTACATATTGATGGCACGAGAAGATTCGATCTCACGGCGAACGGTCATGAAGCTCGCAGGCGCTGCGACCGCGACGGCGGTCGTCGCAGGGTGTACAGGAAACGGCGACGACGACGATGCCAACGGGGACGACGACGATAACGGCAACGGTGCCGACGAAGTCGAGGTCGAGCCCGGCGAGACGATGCTCCTGGAAGCGATTACGAGCGGCTGGGTCGGCCAGGAGCCCGCGGAAATCGAGGGTGCACAGAACCCGACGTTCATCCTCCAGGAAGGCGAGGAGTACGAAATCGGCTGGGAGGTCGGTGACGGCGGGGTGCACAACATCGAAATCGTCGACGACGACGACGAGGTTATCGACGACCTCTCGACCGAAGACGTCACCGACGAGGAACCCGACGACCAGATCCTCGAGTTCACGGCCACCGAGGAGATGGCCGAGTACGTCTGCCGACCCCACCCCGACGCAATGCGCGGTCCGTTCGAGATCGTCGAAGGTGAGAACGGCGACGACGAGGAAGAGGAGAACGGCGACGACGAGGAAGAGGAGAACGGCGACGACGAGAACGGCGAAGACGAGTAACTCCCCTCGCGGACCCACCGACGACTGCTCTCCGATTTTTTCCCGGACACGAACGGTAGCGACCGCACACGTCCGACCGGGCCGACAGGTCTCACCGACCGTCGGGGGTGACACGGTCGGGTCACGACCCGTTCGACGCCCCATCAAAAGTACCATACCCCCTCGCGCCCCAGTAGGCCGTATCAGGTGGTTTACGTGAGCAACAACCGAGAGTACAAAGACGACTATCCGGAGAAGACGCTGTACATTCCGGGCCCGACCGAGGTACGGGAGGACGTCATCGAGGCGATGTGCCAGCCGATGTTCGGCCACCGGATGGACCGGATGACCGACCTCTATACGACCATCGTCGAGGACACGAAGGAGTTCCTCGGCACCGACAACGACGTCATTATCCTCACGGGTTCGGGCACTGAGTTCTGGGAGGCCTCGACGCTGAACCTCGTCGACGAGAACATCCTCGTTCCGACCTGTGGCAGCTTCAGCGAGCGCCACGCCAACGTCGCCGAGCGACTGGGCAAGAGCGTCGACCGCCTCGAGTACGAGTGGGGGGAGGCGATCAAGCCCGAGGACATCCGCGCGGAACTCGAGGAAAGTGACACCCACTACGACGTCGTCGCGACCGTCATGAACGAGAGTTCCACGGGCGTCCGAAACCCCATCGAAGAGATCGGTGACGTCGTCGCGGAATATCCGGACACCTACTTCGTCGTCGACGCCGTCTCCGCACTCGGTGGCGACTTCGTCGACATCGACGAGCACAACGTCGACGTCATCTTCACCTCGACCCAGAAGGCGTTCGCGATGCCGCCGGGACTTGCCGTCTGTGTCGTCAGCGACGACGCCTACGAGCGCGAACTCGAGAACGACTCCGCCTCGTGGTATGGGGGCTTCCAGCGCTGTCTCGACTACTACGACCGGAAGGGCCAGACTCACTCGACGCCGGCGATCCCGATCATGCTCGCCTACCGAGAACAGATGAAACGCATGCTCGAGGAAGGCCACGAGGCCCGCGACGCCCGCCACCGCGAGATGGCCGAGTACACCCGCGAGTGGGCCCGCGAGCACTTCGATACCTTCCCCGAGGAAGGGTACGAATCACAGACAGTGAGCTGTATCGAGAACACCCAGGGGATCGACGTCGCCGAGACGATCGAGGCCGTAAGCGAGGAGTACGACATGGTCTTCTCGAACGGCTACGGCTCGCAACTGGGCGAAAAGACGTTCCGCATCGGCCACATGGGCTAACACGACCTCGAGAGCATCAAGCAACTGACCGACGCGATCGAGGACGTCGCCGACCTGTAACCACAGGCGACGCGGTATTTTACTGTCTTTCAGAGAGACGGACGCCTGTCCGTCCCGGACAGCACACTAGAAGCAATGTATCGCCCAACGGCGAGCGAAGCGAGCCGTTACGGGATCAGTTGTTCGCCGTCGTCGTCGTAGATCGTGATCGCGTCGACGGGGCAGGTGCGGGCGGCGAACTTCGCGTCGAGTTCGGCGTCCTCCGGCACCTCGCGGACGAACACGCCGTCTTCGACCTCCTCACTGTCCTCGAGGATCGCCTTCCCCGCTGACTTGTCCTTGCTGAACCCGTCCCACTCCGCGACACACTGGTACATCCCGATGCAAGTGTCCTCGTCGAATTCGACTTCCATACCCGAACGTTCGGCGCACCGGCGTAAATCCTTGACGCCCCGTCTGTGGCGTCGGTTCGTCCTCGGATCAGGGCTCGTAGTGTTCCCGATGGACGACCCGTTCGTCCCCGTCCGATCGCGGCCACCTCGCGCCGCCCCACTCGACGGTCGTGACGGCGTCTCAAGAGAGCTGTTCGCCAACGATCGCGTCGGCCAGTTCGACGAACTCCGGTTCGGCCCCCTTCGGGACGGTCGCACCCGCTGCGACATCGTGGCCGCCGCCGTCGCCGCCGACCGCCCTCGAGGCCTCCCCCACCACAGCAGAGAGGTCGAGCCCCTTGCGGACGAGTGTGTGGGTGCCCCTGGCGGAGACTTTGACCTCCGGGCCCCCCTCGGTCGTGCCGTCCCCGTCCGGGCGTTTCTCGGCGAACGCCAGGATCGGCATCGACCGGCTGACGCCGTCGTTGCCCATCGCCATCCCGGCGACGATGCCGACGATCGTCTCCCGGATGCGATCGCCCGCGTGGAACCACTGGACGTGTTCCTCGCGGGTAACACCCTCCTCGGAGACCAGATCGATCCCCTCGGAGAGATTTCGACGGTGGTCACGCAGGAGTGTGCGCGCACGCTCGAGGGTCTCCCCGCGATCGCCGAGACAGACCCCGAGGCCGACGTCGGCACGGTCGTAGCGGGCGGTGGCGTTGAGCAGCGTCGAGAACTCACTGGCATCCCGCAGTTCGGTCCCGACGGGCTCCTCGCTCAACACGTAGGCCGTCCCGACCAGCCCCTCGATCTTGTTCGCGGGGACGCCCTTCGAGACCGCCCGCCTGACGAGTGCGCTGGCGACGATCTGTTTCTCCTCGGGGTCGAGGTCGGACCACCGGCGCCACTCGCCGTCGCGTTTCAACTCGAGGTCGAGGCCGTCGAGAAAGCGAAGCGCGCCGCCTGCGTCGTTCGAGATGCCGGGGATGTAGACGTCGGTGGCGTACTCGAGTAACTTCGGAAGTGGACGGGTCTGTTTACCGTAAAGCGTGAGGTCCGTGCCCGTCTCGAGGACGCCGGCCTCGAGACCTTCTTCGACGATCTCGGCGTTCGCGCCGTGGAGTTCGCCGCCGGAGGCTTGCATGTCACCCACGGCACCGACGACGGCGAGGGCGGCCAGGTCTCTGTTGTCGACGTCCTCGTCCGTTTCCCCGAGCGCACGCGCGAGGACGTAACTCGCGCCTGCTCCCGAGAGCTCGGATGCTCCGTCGATGCCAACGAGTAGGGGATTGAGGTGGTACTCGGTGTCGGTCTCGGCGGGCTGGTGGTGGTCGGCGATGACGGGGGTGAAGTCGCCGGCTGCCTCGTGGTCGCCGATGACGTCGAGCTGGCCGCTGCCGAAGTCAGTGAAGAGGACCGTCTCGTACGCCGTTTGCGCGATCTCCGCGATCGCCTCCTCGTCGAGTTGCTTCTCGAAGACGACCTCGTGGGGGACGCCGGCGCGCTCTAAGGCGGTCGTCGCGATCGCGGCGCTGGTGAGTCCGTCGGCGTCGATATGAGAGGCGAGTAGGACGCGATCGGCTTCCAGCAAACGGTCTGCACACGCCCGGGCACGCGCTCTGAGTTCGGGGACGGGACCAGCCATCACCCCGGTTTGGTTCGGCTTGTGAAATAAAGGTGCGGTTCCCGTGCTCTGTGACGAACTCGTCATCGAACGGCTACCACTCCTGCAATGGCGCTCCCTCGAGTCGATCCGCACAGGCTGTGTTCGAAATGATTAGATCCGGATTCACGTCGAGGTGTGTAGATACGGATAATACAGAGAAAGCCCTCGCCTCGCTCGACCATCCGCGACTCGCTGTGCGCGCTCGCTTCGCTCGCGTGCTTTTCCGGAAGACTCGTGTCACTCGTCTTCCGTCGTTCGCCTCACTTCGTTCGGCTCACCGTCGTCGGGGATGGATCGACCGGTGCGACCCCTTTCATTCCCACCCGCGCCACAGCCTCCCCAGCCGATTCGCTCGTTCGCAACGCTCACTCGCTCATCCCTCGCACGGGTTCGTCGAGTCGCCTCGAGGGCTCTCGGCGACTCGACCGCGTGCGCCACGTGGTTTTCCACGAAACTTTATTCTCCCTGGTGTGGGCAGGCTACCCCGATGGCAGAGTACACCAAAACGAACTATCGATCGGTCGAGGACACGAACGGACTGCACTTTCTCCGAGACGAACTCGACTGTGAGAACGTGGGCGTGACCGTCCTCGAGTGTGAACCCGGCTGGGAGGGGAAAGAACACGATCACGAGGTGGAAGGCCAGGAGGAGGTCTACGTGCTGATGGAGGGACGGGCGACCGTCACGCTCGAGGACGAAGAAGTCGAGATGGAAGAAGGCGACGTGATCCGGATCGCTCCTGACGTGACTCACCAGATCACGAATGGGGAGACGGAGAGTCGATTCGTGTTGATCGGTGCGCCCTGAACGGCATCCAAACAGCCGATTGAGCGCCTGGAGGACAGAGGGCCGCGAGGAACCGGACGCTGTCCGGTGACGAGTGGCCCGGACGCGTCGGTCATCGGTCTCGATACTGGCGGCGAAAATCCGCCAGGATTTTCGTCCGACAGTATCAGGCCTGGCCGTTCAGCGTGATGTAGCGCACGCCGATGATCCGATCGTCGGCCTCGAGTTCGGCTTTCGCGGACTCGGGGACCTGGCTGTCGACGTTGTAGACGGTCAGGGCCTCGCCGCCGTGGGTCTCACGGGCGTTGAACATCCCGGCGATGTTGACGTCGTGGTTGCCCATCACGGAGCCAATGAGGCCGATGACGCCGGGCTCGTCGGTGTTTCGCGTGATGACCATCTTGCCGTGGGGGATGGCGTCGACGCGGTAGCCGTCGACGCGGACGATGCGTGGGTCCTCGTCGGCGAACAGCGTCCCGTCGACCGAAACCGTCTCCTCGCCGTCGCCGACCGTGACGGAGACCAGACTCTGGAAGTCCTCGGCCTGGCGGGTCTTCGATTCGGTGACGTCGACGCCGCGGTCCTCGGCGATCTGGGGGGCGTTGACGGCGTTGACCTGCCACTCGAG
>LKNC01000188.1 GCA_001564255.1 Natrialbaceae archaeon Tc-Br11_E2g1 | reverse complement strand
TGCTCACCGTCGTCGTCGGCCTCGCGATCACGGGCGTCGCCGGCTCGCTCCCGCTTGCCTACCAGTACGTGCCCCTGGCGCTCAGCGTCGTCGTCCTCGGGTTCCCCCACGGGGCCGTCGACCACCTCGTCGTGCCCCGCGCTCGGGGGGACCCCGTGACGGCGCGGTCGTTCGCGGCGATCGGTCTGTTGTACCTGGTCGTCGGCGGCGCGTACGCGGTCGTGTGGGTTCTCGCCCCCGTAGTCGCGTTCGTCCTCTTTATCCTGATGACGCTCGTCCACTGGGGGCAAGGTGACGTCTACGCGCTGGTCGAGTTGTTTTCGGCCGACCACCTCACGACGCGGACGAGCCGGCTGCTCACCCTCCTCGTCAGGGGCGGACTCCCCATGATCGTCCCGCTGATCGCGTTCCCAGAGCAGTACGCGTTCGTCGCCGGGACGCTCGTCGGGGCGTTCGACCCGGGGGCGGCGGCCGCCCTCGAGCCGGCGTTTACTCCCAGGGCGCGGGCGACCGCCGCGGTCGGCTTCGGCGCGCTGACCGCCACCACGCTCGCGTTCGGGTTCGTCCAGGCCGGCGACGACGGTCTGGGTTCGTGGACAGTCGACGCCGTAGAGACGGTCGGCCTCCTCGCGTACTTCGCGCTCGTGCCCCCGATCCTCGCGATCGGCCTCTACTTTTGTTTCTGGCACGCGCTGCGACACGTCCTCCGGACGATGCTCGTCGACGACGTCGCGAAAAACGCACTCGATGGAGGTGCAGTCGGCGCTGCGAGCCTGCGGTTCGCCCGCGACGCCGCGCCACTCACTGCCGGCGGGCTCTTGGTGTTCGTCGGCGTCTGGGTCGTCGTCCCGGAGGCGTCGGTGACCGCCCCCGACGTGATCGCGGTCTATCTGATCACGATCGCCGTGTTGACGCTCCCACACGTCGTCGTGGTGGCGCTCCTCGATAGGGAACAGGGGATCTGGTGTTGAGACTGCCGGACAAAAGCCAGTGAACACTCGATCGCGTCTCACGGCGCGCCGCCGGCGGTGGCGGCCGTTCGAGTGCGATCGAGTGTAAACCGTTTTGTCCAGTAGTATGAATCAGGAAAGGGAGAGTCCGCGGATTTCGACCGACTCGCCCTCTCCGACGTGGCCGACGATCCGGCCGTCGGTGTCGGCGAGGAAGTCCTCGACGCGGTCTTCCGGCAGGGCGACGACGAAGCCGGTGCCCATGTTGAACGTGCGGTGCATCTCCTCGTCGCTCACCGACCCCTCCTCCTGAATAAACTCGAAGATCGGCCCGGCCGGGAAGGGGTCGTCGACGACGTACTTGCGTTCGCCCATCCGCAGGAGGTTACTCCAGCCCCCGCCCGTGATATGTGCCGCCGCACGGACGCCGTGTTCGTACATCGGTTCGAGCAAGTCCGTGTAGATCTTCGTCGGCCGGAGCAACTCCTCGCCGATCGTCCGCTCGTCGTCGTACGGGAACGGGTCGGCGTACTCGTGAGTCCGGGTAACGGCTTCTCGTGCGAGTGTCAGCCCGTTCGAGTGGATACCGTTGGAGGGGAAACCGACGAGGACGTCACCGGCCTGGGCCTCGCCCTCGAGGACCTCGTCTTTCTTCGCGAGGCCGGCACAGGTGCCCGCCAGGTCGAAGCCGTTCACGACCTCGGGCATGACGGCCGTCTCCCCGCCGAGGAGGGTCATGTCGGCTCGCTCGAGGCCCACGGCGAGACCCGCACCGATCTCGGTGGTGACCTCGTCGTCCGGCTCGTCGATCGCCAGGTAGTCGACGAACGCGACGGGTTCGACGCCCGCGGCGACGAGGTCGTTTACGTTCATCGCGATGCAGTCGATGCCGACAGTCGAGAAGTCCGAAACGGCTTCGGCCACGAGCAACTTGGTGCCGACGCCGTCGGTCGCCAGCGCGAGATAGCGGTCGCCGATGTCGAGCAGTCCCGCATACTCCGTCGTCAGATCGCTGCCGAAGGCCTCGAGCAACGCCGCGGTGGCGTCCTCGCTTTCCTCGATGTCTACCCCGGTGTCGGCGTAGGTCAGCCCCTCGCCGTCGTTGTCGCTCATACCCGGGAAACCACGGGCTGCGAGGAAAAGGCCACCGGTCCTCGCCCGCCCGGGAGGAGGGCTTTTCAAACTGCGACGCGTGCGTACGGCCGATGTACGACGACATCGTCGTTCCGACCGACGGCAGCGACTACGCCGACTCGGCCGCCGAGACGGCCTTCGATCTCGCAGACCACCACGACGCGACCGTTCACGTCGTCTGTGCCGTCGACCCGGGGCCGCTCGGGAAACTCAGACTTCCGGGTGACGCCGCGAGCGCCGAGGCGGCGATCGAGGCGAAAGCCAACCAGTCCGTAGACCGCCTCGAGGACCGGGCCACCGAACGCGGCCTCGCGGTCGAGACGGCGACGCCGTCCGGACCACCCGGTGAGACGATCCTCGAGTACGCCGAGGAGGCCGAGGCGGACCTGGTCGTGATGGGGACTCGAGGGCAAGGTGGGGTCCACCGGATGGCGGTCGGCAGCGTCGCCGACTACGTGATCCGCTTTGGGGACGTACAGGTGCTGATCGCCGAGACGGACGACGGGTAGTATCAGTCGCCGCCAGCGATCCGGTTTATCGCCTTCGTGCGCTGGCCGATCGACCACCCGACGAGCGCGAGGCCGGCGTAGATGCCGACTGCGGGGAGGACGTACGCCTCGAGAACGGCCACGGGGGGAAACCCCAACGCGTCGAGTCCGCCGGCCAGGATGAGCGAGACGAGAAAGAGCCCGACCCCGATGTCGGCTGCGCGCATACTCGGGAGCTCTCCGGGCGAAGAGAGGAGCCGTCCGGCGACGTAGAAAGCCATCGCGAAGGTCAGCCAGCCGACCAGCAGGTAGGGGGCCGACCCGAGCGGGTCCTCGGGGAAGTGTTCGGGGACGAACGAGAGGTGGACGACGAGCGTCGCAACTGCGGCGCTTGCGAGCAGGAGATACAGCGACGGCGGGTTCCCGTTCGCTCCCATTGACGTGCGAAGTAGGGACCACGAACGGGTTAAACGTTCTTATCCCCGAACTCGTCCGACCGAGTCACGGACGTTGGCCTCGAGTGTCTCCCGGATTCGCGGCGGGATCCACTCGCGATCGTCCACCGCCTCGGCCGGCCGTCCCGAGAAGTCATCGCGTCGCAGTTCGGACGGCAAAAATCGCTCGTAGACGGGCAACCGCTCGCGCAAGGGGACGCCAGCGGCCTCGGCGACGGCCTCGAGTTCGCGCAGTTCCGGCCAGGCGTAGTCGGGGTTGACGTGGTCGTCGGTCACGGGCGAGACGCCACCCAAGTCGTCTACCCCACAGTCGACGAGCTCGCGGGCGGGTGCGAGGTTGGGCGGGACCTGGACGGATACTTCTTCGGGGAGCGCCGCCCGCGCCATCGCCGTCACCCGGCGCATGGTCTCGAGCGTCGGCGTCCCCCCGGACCACCGCTCGTTGTCGACGACTGGCTGGACGATCACCTCCTGGACGTGGTCGTAACGATCGTGGAGTTCGCGGATAGCGAGTACGCTTTCGGCACGGTCCTCCCAGCTCTCGCCGATGCCGACCAGAATTCCGGTCGTGAACGGGACGGCGAGCTCGCCAGCGTTCTGTATCGTCCGCAGGCGCTGACCCGGCACCTTCCGGCGGGGGCCGGCGTGGGCGTCGACCTCGGCCGTGGTCTCGAGCATCGTACCCATGCTCGCGTTCAGGTCGGCGACCGCGGCCATCTCTTCGCGGGTCTGGTCGCCCGGGTTCGCGTGGGGGAGCAAACCCTCCTCGAGGGCGACTTCACAGGCCGCCCGCAGGTAGGTGTGAATCGAGTCGTAGCCCCACGCCTCGAGTTGTTCGTGGATCGCCGTGTAGCGGTCGTCGGGGTCGTCGCCGAACGTAAAGAGCGCTTCCGTACAGCCGGCGTCGGCCCCCCGCCGACAGATCTCCCGGACCTCTTCGAGGGAGAGCAGGGAGGCGTCCCCGGGCGGGTCGAAGTACGTACAGTAGGTACAGGTGTACCGACAGGCCGTCGTCAGGGGGACGAAGACGTTCCGGGCGAAGGTGAGTTCCGGTGGGGGGGAGACGTCCGCGGGCGTCACCGAGAGCAGTCCCTCGAGGTCGTCCGCCTCGATCGAGAGGTCGACGCCGTACTCGCCAACGCCGGGGATCATCACCTCGGAGTGGGGGTCCCGAACGGAATAAGTGTTTCAGTCCTGACTCGTGTCCGACTCACCGCTCGAAACCGGCCCCGAGGGGATCCGTGGGTTGATACGCTCGTCGTCTTCATCGCGGTGATCCTCGTCGCGACGATCGCGGCGACCGTCCTGATCGATACGGCGGGCGTGTTACGGATCCAGGCGTCGGATACGTCCAGTGCGTCCCAGGGGATGGTGTCGAGCCAGATCGACATCGAGGCCCTCGAGGGCGAGGGTATCGTCGAGGTGTAGCTCACACGGTCGTCAACGCGTCGACCGGCGCGTCGGTCCGCGCCCGCGCACGGTCGATGCCGGCGGTTCCGGCGGCGATGAGCGCGAAGACGCCGGCGACCGTCGCGTCGGCGGATTCGACGATCTCGAGTAACAGCTCCTGGGTCTCCCCAGAGCGGATGAGATCGTCGACGACGAGCACCGACTGGCCACCCTCGATCGCCGAGGTCGGCAGGTAGTAGGTGAGTTCGATTCCCGAATCCAGACGCTGTCTGGCCTCGATGAACTCCTCGACGGCGGTCTCCTTGCGCTTTTTCGCGTAGGCACAGGGGACGCCGTAGTACCTGGCGAGTGCGCTCGAAAGCGTGATGCCGTCGGTCGCGGCCGTGAGGACGAGGTCGGGACGGCCGAACTCGAAGGTCTCGGCGACGACGGGGGCGACGAGATCGAGAAACGGCTGATCGAAGACCGCACCGGAGGTGTCGACGTACCCCTCCGAATCGAGGCCGATCCGGGCGTCGAGTTCCGCCGCGAGTGCCTCCCGGCCGACGTCCTCGACGACGGTCCGGGCCCGGTCGGCACTCGGGAGGACGTGGCCGTTGACGTACCGGTTGAGGTCGCCCGCGGGCAACCCCGTCCGCGTTGCCAGCTCGTCGTACGTGCGGGTTTCCTTGAGCATACACAACACGTCGACGGCCCGCAACTGGAGGGTGGCCTTCTCGGCTCTGTTCATGACCATACCCACGACTACACAAATATGGGTATTTCGGTACGCAGTCGGCGGTCAGAGTACCACGAACGTGGTGTGTGCCGGCCCGTAGCCGTCGTCATACTGCCGGAAAACTGTCAGTGTAAACCGTTTTGTCCAGTAGTATCAGTCCGCCAGGAAGTCCGGCTCCGAACGCTTTGTCTCGCGTTCGGCCTCGAGGTGGGCCCGGAACGCCTCGAGTTCGACGTCGTACTCCTGGTCTTCGAAGCGATCACGCACCGAGATGTTGCCCGCTTCTTCCTCGTTGTCGCCGACGATGATCTGGTAGGGGACCCGATCGTCGTGGGCTGCGCGGATCTTCCGTTCGAGGGTGGAGTCCCGATCGTCGACTTCGACGCGGAAGCCGTCGAACTCGCTTGCGACGCGGTGGGCGTAGCCGAGGTTGGCGTCGCTGATCGGCAGGACG
>LKNC01000187.1 GCA_001564255.1 Natrialbaceae archaeon Tc-Br11_E2g1 | reverse complement strand
CGCCGTTCGTGAGGGCGTCCCCGCGGACAGCTAGAGTCGTCGCCGTCGACGGCCCCACTCGAGGCCGATCCGACCGCGTCCACAGTCGATCGCTCGAGGACGACCTCGCGGGGGAACGAGCGGTTTAGCCGAACGCTTTAGGTTGTGTGTAAACCAGTACCACCAATGCGGCGGATCTACGAGTCGGGTGCGCTTCGGCGGGACGAGGACGACCCGTTTTCGCCGGGTGAGGAGAGACCCCAGTCGTTTCGCTCTCTTCCCGGAACGGCACTGAGCCGGCTGGTTCTCCCCGACTGGCTTCGTGACCGGGCGGTCTCGGTCGACGTCTCGACGCCCCGGGAGGAGTTCCCCGTCGGTAGCTACGTTCCGTTCCGGCTCACGATGAGAAACTCCTTACCGCTTCCGGTCACGATCACGACGCGGTCGCCGGTGTGCTGGACGTGGTCGGTCGACGGCCTGACGGGGGCCTCGCGGGTCCCCCTCTGTGACCCACCGGACGAACCGGGGGAGTTTCGGCTCTCCCGTGGCGAGCGAAGACTGTTCACCCGGCGGTGGGACGGGATGTTCCGGCTCACCGACTCGGAGTGGGAACCCGCCGAACCCGGCGAGTACACGATTCGGGTGACGCTCAACGTTGCCGACGCCGACGAACGCGGGCTGGCCGACGGGACGACGGTCAGACTCGTCGACCCCCCGGACGGTGACGGCTAGCTGTACCGTTGCTCACGCCACGGGTTC
Organism: Natrialbaceae archaeon Tc-Br11_E2g1; assembly: GCA_001564255.1. GTDB lineage: Archaea > Halobacteriota > Halobacteria > Halobacteriales > Natrialbaceae > Tc-Br11-E2g1. The sequence goes on along the minus strand of LKNC01000187.1, from coordinate 4,897 downwards.
GCACTCCGTGAGTACCCCCGTTTCTCCCAGTAGCCGCGCTCGGGTTCTGTGAGGAACTCGACGCCGTCGACCCACTTTGCACCCTTGTAGGCGTACTTCTGGGGCGTGAGGACCCGGAGTGGCCCGCCGTGGCCGGCCTCGAGGGCGTCGCCGTCGTACTCCCACGCGAACAGGACCCCCTCGCGCAGACAGTCCGAGAGCGGGAGGTCCGTCGTGTACCCGTCGAGTGCCGAGAACAGGACGTGGACGGCGTCGTCGTCGACGCCCGCCCGTTCGGCGAGGTCGGGGAAGGGCACCCCGGTGAACCGACAGTCGAACGTGCTCCAGCCGGTGACACAGTGGAAATCCTGACGCTGGGTCTGACTCGGTAACGACTTGAACTCCGACAGGGTGAACGTCAGTTCTTCCTCGACGGCTCCGGTGACGGTAAACTCCCACGTTTCGGGGTCCCAGGACGGCGTCGCACCCTTCGACAACACCGGAAACTCCGAGGTCTCGCGCTGTCCCGGCGGTAACCGTTCGTCGCCGAACTCCGTGTAGAGGTCCGTGAGGTCTTTCATACCCGTCTCTCGGGGCGCCAGCCAGGTATACCCTCGGCTACCGCTGTGACACGGGGAGTGTACTCCTCCCGGACCGATGACCGTCCCGGGCGTGAGAAGGTAAACCCACGGTTCCGAAGACGGAATCGGGGTCGAAACCGACTGCAACGGTTCCCCGCCCGTGACAACCCGGGATTGTCCGAGATACCCACGGTATAACGAAGTGGCGAGTTCCCGACCGCTCTGTATGGCGAGTAGACAGCAGCTATCGGACCGAGAGGTTTCAGAGGAGACCGCCCGTGAGGTCGGCGAACAGGCGATCGGCCCGGCGTTTATCGCGTCGGTCGCCTCGGTCGGACTGTCGTGGTACTACTTTTTCATCCGCGACGATCGTCAGCGAGGGCTGTTCGTCGGCCTCTGGCCGCCGACGATCCTCGCGTTCGCGAGTTACATGAACCAGCGCAAGATTCGCCAGCAACTCGAGACGCTGACACAGCCGGGAACGACGCTGAAAAACGCGATCGACTCGATGATGGGCAACCGGTAGCGGCCGGTCCCGCCGGCCGACGCGACTGGTCCTAACGGCCGAAAAGAAGTGTTCCGGCGCGAAGAAGTTTTCTTTCCTGTCCGGTCAGTATCCCCGTCAGGGTTAAATACCCCCTGACCGAAACCCGAACCAGATGCCGAAAGTAGAGATCACGATTCCGGAACACCTCGAGATGCAGATCGCCCAGATGGTAGAGCGAGGCGAGTTCGTCAACCGCGAGGAGGCGATCGAGGATCTCCTGTCGACCGGAATCAAAGCCTACAAGACCAGCGGACCGATGGACGAGGAGGAACCGGGCGGACTGGAAGACGACGGGATGATGGGCCACGACGACGAGTACGTCTTCTAGCTCTCTTCGTTTTGGAAACTCCGGGGGCGGACTCGTCCCCACATCCGGGTTGACGCTCAGACGAGCACGAGCGGCAGGCCAAAGGCCACAGCGACGCCGACGACCAGAACGACGAACCCGATCGCGACGTCTCGAGTCGCGTACTCGCTCATCGGTGCGGTCGTTCGCTCCGAACCGTGGGTCTCTCCGACGTCGGCCGCCGCGTCGTCTCCGGTAGGATCTGCCATATCGCTCACTTGCCGACTGGATCACTTAACTGTTAGCAGGCTCCGCCCCGGGAGAGCCACCCGGCAGAGACGTCGAGGGGGCTCGCTTTTCCGGCGGGCACCGGCGTCCGCGGCCAGCGACGAGTGCCGGGGCCGGCGACCTCCCGGCCGTGACGGCGAACGGCTAGTCCGAGGCGAGCAGTTCCATCTCCGGTGGCTCACCGCGCTCCAAGCGCGACCGGTTCGAGGTGGCGTCTTTCTCGACGCTGACGAGTTCGTCCGCCGCACCGACCAGTTCCTCGTCGTGGCTGACGACGACGATCTGTTCGACGCCCAGGTCCCGCATCGACTCGACCAGCGAGACCAGTTGTGTGACGTGGCCCGAATCGAGAAACACCGTCGGCTCGTCCAGGATCAACGGCGGCATCGGCGCGGTTCCCTCGACGCCTTCCGCGAGCAGCCGGTAGATCGCACACCGCAGGCTGAGATTAAAGAGGGCGCGCTCGCCACCCGATAGCTGCTCGGGCTCCAGGGGTTCGCCGTCTTTCTGGTAGACCGTGAGCCGGTACTCCCCGTCTAAGTCGATCGAGGCATAGGAATCGTTCTGATAGACCAGCTCGAAGGTCTCGTTGAGCAGCCGTTCTAGGGTCTCGACGTTGTGCTGGCGTAACTCCGCACGCAGGTCGCCGTAAGTCGTCTGTAACGTCTGTGCCTCGTCGTACAGTGACTCGAGGTCCGCACAGGTCCCCTCTTTTTTCTCCAGTCGCTCCCGGAGATCCTCCAGGGCCTCGAGTTCGTTTTTCGTCGCGCCGATTTTCCCCTGGACCGCCTCGAGACTCCCCTCGAGCTCGCCGAGTTTCGCGTCGACTTTCCCGAGGTAGTCGGCGGCGTTTTCCTTCTCCGTCCGGGCCGACTCGACGCGTTCGTCGTCGAACTCGGCCTCGAGGTCGCGTTTCCGGTCGCGTTTGTCCCCGAGACGGTCCGTCCGTTCGTCGTGTAGCTCCCGCCAGTTCTCCCGGCGTTCGCGTAGGTTCTCGATCTCCCCGTCTACATCGGCCAGCTCGTCGTCGATCTCGGCGATCCGCCAGAGCGTCTCTAAGGCGTCTCTGACCTCGCTTCGCTCGGCGTTGATCTCGCCGAGTCTCGCCCGGTGATCTCCGAGGTCGTCGGCGCGGGCGTCGGCTCGCTCGCGTTTCTCGGCGGCTTCCCCCTCGAGTTCCGCGGCCCGTTCCCGGAGGTCCGTACACTGCTCGCGTCGATCCTCCAGAGTCTCGCGTTTCTCGGTGAGCAACTGCCGGAGGTTTTCGCGCTCGCCCTCGAGTTTCCCGACCCGATCCTCGAGGTCACACAGCTCCGCCGCGCGGTCGATTCGCTCCTCTACGGTCTCCCGTTCGGCCTCGAGACCCTCGCGTTCTTCCTCGAGGGCCGCCAGTTTCTCGCGTTTCTCATCCAAAACGTCGACGTGGGGGGAGTCCTCGACGGGCTGGCCACACTCGGGACAGTTCCCGGCCTCGAGGAGGGCCTCCCCCTCCTCGATCGCGTTCTCGACCGTCCTGATCTCGGCGGCGAGGTCGGTTATCCCGCCCGTGAGTTCCTCCCGATCGGCCTCGAGGTCTTCGAGATACGCTTCGGCCCCGCCGAAGTCGACCGGCGCGTCCTCGAAGGTCGCCCGGGCTTCCTCGATCTCGTCGTCGAGGTCCTCGAGAGTCGCCTCGCGCTCCTCGACGGTCCCCTCGTCGTCCTCGAGTCGCGTCCCGAGGTCGTCGGCCTCTTCGCGTCGACTGTCGGCCCGGCTCTCGAGGTCGTCGGCTTCCTCGCGGAGACGGTCGACCTCGCCGCTTGCCTCCTCGATCGAGACTTTCACGTCCGTGAGTTCTTCGCTAAGTTCCTCGTTTCGGGTTTCTTTAGCCTCGATGCGCTCGTCGACGGACGCCTCGAGGTCGACCTCCCCGCGGAGGGCACTGCGTTCGTCCTCGAGGTCCTCCCGGCGCCCTCTGAGCCCTCGTATCTCGTCTTTGGCGGCCTCGCGTTTCCGTTCTGTCGCCTGGATCCGCGCACGGAGGTCGGCGATCTCCCCCTCGAGGTCGGCGATCTCCGCGCGACGTTCCTCGTGGCGGTCGAGGACCGCCTGTGCGTCCTCGAAGGTCTTTCTGGCCTCCTCGCGTTGGTCCTCGAAGTGATCGATCTCCCCGCGGAGTTCACCCCGGCGTTCTTCCAGGGCGTTCAGGCGCTCGTGGAGTTTTTGGTCTTCTTTCCGCTCGACCTGTTCGCGCAGGTTCTCGGCGACCTCGCGCTGGCCGTCGAGTACCGTCTTCACGCCCAGGCGGGCGTCGCTGGCCCGTTCGCGATACTCCTCGAGTGCGCCCAGTTGCAGGAGGTCGTCGATCATGTCCTGGCGGGCACCCGGGGAGGCGTGGATGAGCTTGTTGACCTCCCCCTGGCGGACGTACGCACAGTTGACGAACGCCTCGGCGTCCATCCGCAGGAGTTCGGTCACCTCCCGGCGGACGTCCCGTGCACCCTCGATCGTTCCCGTCGGCGTCTCGAGGACGCATTTCGTCGTCGCCGCCCGATCACCGCGCAGTTTGAGGTGGCGTTCGATCCGGTACGCACGGCCGTCGTGAACGAAGCCGAGTTCGACTTCACACTCCTCCTCGCCAGTCGTGATCACGTCGTCTAAGGTGCGGTCGTCCAGGGCCTTCGACCCGTAGAGGGCGAAGAAGACGGCCTCGAGTAACGTCGACTTGCCGCTGCCGTTTACCCCGTGGACGACGGTGACCCCTCGAGAGAGTGTCAGGTCGGCGTCGCCGTAACACTTGAAGTTCCGCAGGCGGACCCGCTCGACTTTCATTCCGTCTCACCAATCGGGGGCCGGACGGCCTCACCCGACTCGTCGTCGACGTCCCCGATCGCGTCGGCGAGCGTCCGGACGTCCTCGGGGTCCCGGTCCGGTGCGGGCTCGAGGGCCGAGCGGTCCTCCTCGAGGAGTTCTCGTACCCGACGTTCGACGGTCTCGCGGACGTTGGCGTCGGCGATCGAGCCGTCCCGGACGGTCCCGTCGATCTCGAGGGCGGCGTCGCTGAGTCCGAGTTCGCGGATCCGTTCGCGGACGGCGTCGTCGGGATCGGCGAAGCTCACCGAGACGTCCTCGTCTTCCTCGACGACCTCGCGGCGGTCGTTGACCCGGGCGACCAGCGCGTCGCGTTCGATGGCGAACTCCTCGACTGCGGCGGGGGTGATCGGCTCGCCCTCGCCT
>LKNC01000186.1 GCA_001564255.1 Natrialbaceae archaeon Tc-Br11_E2g1 | reverse complement strand
GAGAGACGAACCGGTCGTAGAGTCCCCCAATGCGGTCGTAGGTCTCGACGACGGCTTCGTTCGGATCGGGGGTCGACGTTTCGGATTCGGCGTGGGGGTTCACGTTCCCGGCCCCGAGGTCGGGGCCATTGCCGCCGTCCCGGAACGGAACGGTCCCGATGATGGACTCTAGGCGCATAGGCCGTGTTCGTCTGCTACCCAGTTGATATTCGTGGGTAGACCGTCACGGAACGGGTACCACGGCCTCGTCCGCGATCCCGTCCGGTTTTGCAACATCTGATACTTTTACAACCGTCGGACACCTCCCCACTGTATGACCGACGACGACGGCGAACACGACTTCGCGACGCGTAGCGTACACGCCGGCCAGGAACCCGACCCGACGACAGGTGCACGGGCACCGCCGATCTACCAGACGACGTCTTACGTCTTCGAGGACACGGACCACGCCGCGAACCTGTTCGGACTGAAGGAGTTCGGTAACATCTACTCGCGGATCATGAACCCGACGAACGCCATGCTCGAGGAACGGATCGCGAGCCTCGAGGGCGGCGTCGGTGCGCTCGCGACCGCCTCGGGGATGGCGTCTTTCGACCTCGCGACTTTCATCCTCGCGGAAGCCGGCGACAACATCGTCTCGGCCTCGGCGCTGTATGGGGGAACCTACACCTACCTCTCTCACACCGTCGAAAAGCGTGGTGTCGAGACGACGTTCGTCGACACCCTGGATTACGACGCCTACGAGGAGGCCATCGACGACGACACCGCCTTCGTCCACGTGGAGACGATCGGTAACCCGGCGCTCGTCACCCCCGACATCGAGCGCATCGCCGACATCGCCCACGACCACGACGTGCCGCTGTTCGTCGACAACACGTTCGCGACGCCGTACCTCTGTAAACCGATCGAACACGGCGCGGACATCGTCTGGAGTTCGACGACCAAGTGGCTCACCGGCTCGGGCACGACCGTCGGCGGGATTCTGGTAGACGGCGGCACCTTCCCGTGGGACGAGGGTGACTTCCCCGAACTGGCCGAACCCAACCCGGCTTACCACGGCGTCAACTTCTATGAGACCTTCGGCGAGCAGGCGTTCGCCATCGCCGCACGCACCCGCGGCCTCCGGGACCTGGGCAACCAGCAGTCACCCTTCGACGCCTGGACGACCCTCCAGAAACTCGAGAGCCTCCCCGCCCGCATGGAGCGCCACTGTGCGAACGCACAGGTCGTCGCCGAGTACCTAGAAGACCACCCCGAGGTCGCATGGGTCACCTACCCCGGCCTCGAGAGCCACGAGACCCACGAGAACGCCAAAGAGTACCTCGAGGGTGGCTTTGGCGGTATGATCACCTTCGGCCTCGAGGGTGGTTACGACGCCGCCGAGACGGTCTGTAACGAGGTCGAACTCGCGAGTCTGCTCGCGAACGTCGGCGACGCGAAGACGCTGGTCATCCACCCCGCGAGTACGACCCACCAGCAACTCACCGAAGAGGAGAAACTGGCCGGTGGCGTCACGGACGACCTCGTGCGCCTGTCAGTCGGTATCGAGGACGTCGAGGACATCATCGCCGACCTCGATCAGGCGATAGAGCAGGCCTAATCGCCCGTCAAACCGATCTGTCGATTACTTCTCCCGTCGATAAATCACGGGTCTGACTCTCACGGAATACTTATGAGTGTCCCACCACTCCCTTTGGATGCAATGGCAGAAGGCAACGTTGATTTCTTCAACGACACAGGCGGTTACGGTTTCATCTCGACGGACGACGCGGACGACGACGTGTTCTTCCACATGGAAGACGTTGGCGGCCCGGATCTCGAAGAGGGAACGGACGTAGAATTCGACATCGAACAGGCCCCCAAGGGCCCCCGGGCGACCAACGTCACCCGCCTGTAAGGCGGCGTCTACGGTTTCCGGATCTTTTCAGTATTTCACACTGTCGGACGAAAATCCGCGAGATTTTCGCCCGCCAGTAGTTACTTCGGTTTATCGAATACTGACTCCATCGACGCCTCGAGCGATCGCTGTGACGATCCGTCTCCGTGATACAGGGACGCCCTCGGGACGAACACGCCCGAGAGGATCGTTCGCCGATCGCCGGTTCCGGCAACGGTCGTTCGGTGACCGACGGCAGTTAGCCGTCGTCGGATTCTGCCCGCTCGTCTTTGTCTGACTTGTCGATCAACTCCTCGAGTTCGTCCTCCCGAGGGCGACGATCGACGCGTTCGTCGACGGCCTCGACCTGGGCTTTCATCTCCTCGAGTTGTTCCTCGACCGTCTCGCCGACGGTTTCCTCGACTGTCTCGCCGACGGTCTCTTCGACAGTTTCTCCGACGGTTTCCTCGACGGTTTCGCCAACGGTTTTCTCGACGGTCTCGCCAACGGTTTTCTCGACTGTTTCGCCGACCTGTTTCTCGACGGTCTCGCCAACGGTTTTCTCGACTGTTTCGCCGACTTGCTTCTCGACGGTCTCGCCGACTTGCTGCTCGACGGTTTCGCCAACGGTTTCTTCGACCGTCTCGCCGACGGTCTCCTCGACTGTCTCCTGGACGGCCCTGGTCATCCAGTCGGGATCGAAGCGGGCCATCTTCCAGACGACGTGAATGATATAGGAGGCGAACACACCGATCCCGAAGGCGATCCCGACGTTCGTATCGAGTACCGCGATCAGGACGATCGCGAGAGCGATCAACGCTCCGTAGGCGAGGTCGACGACAGCGTCGACTCGGACGGGACTCACCATGGACGACACCAGTTCGTCTCGCTTCTCAGCGTGGGTTTCCACGTTGCGTTCATATTCCTGTTAGAATACCTGTTGCCGGTTGAAATCGTTGCTCATCTCGGCGATACGTTACACGACACCGTGTCACGGACTCCGATCGGTATCGAACCTCGAGGGGGGACGGGTGCTCCAGGTCCGGGTCTCTCCTCTCTCGTGTGTGAACGAAGGTATCCGGCGAGGCCGTGCCGGGCCCGCATCGGGGCGAAGCGACGTTACTGGAACCCGATCCGGCTCCCACGCCGGCCGGTGCCGGGTTCGACCGCCCTCGAGCCACCGGCGAACTCCTCTTCGATCTGTTCGTAGTACTCTACGATGTCATCGGTGATCGTCGGGCGGACGTTCTCTAGAGCCTGCCGGAAGTGACGCATCTCGACGATGGCCGCGTCGTCGTCCTCCCGCAGGGCCTCGATCGCCGCCTCGCGGGCGATCGACTCGAGGTCGCTGCCGACGTACCCCTCCGTGATCTCGGCGATCTCCTTTAGGCTGACGTCCTCGGCGAGTGGGGTGCTCTCGGTGTGGATCTCGAGGATGCGCTCGCGGCCGTCGACGTCGGGTTCGCCGATCATCACTAAGCGATCGAACCGACCCGAACGCAAGAGTGCTGGGTCGATCATGTCCGGGCGGTTGGTCGCGCCGATGACCATGACGTTGCCCATGTCCTCTAGCCCGTCCAGTTCGGTAAGCAACTGGTTGACGACCCGTTCGGAGACGTTCGAGCCGACTTCGCCGCCCCGTCCCGGTGCAAGCGAGTCGAGTTCGTCGAAGAAGATCACCGTCGGGGAGACCTGCCGGGCCTTCCGGAAGGTCTGGCGGATGGCCTTTTCTGATTCGCCGACCCACTTGCTCAGCAGCTGTGGGCCACGCACCGAGATGAAGTTGGCGTTGGTCTCGTTGGCCACGGCTTTGGCCATCAGGGTCTTCCCGGTGCCCGGCGGACCGTAGAGCAAGACTCCCGCCGGCGGGTCGATCCCCATTCGGTCGAACTTCTCGGGTTGGGAGAGTGGCCACTCGACGGACTCTTGGACCTGGTCTTTCGCGTCGTGGAGCCCGCCCACGTCGTTCCAGGAGATTTTGGGTAATTCGACGAGGACCTCTCGCATCGCGGAGGGTTCGACCTCGTTTAACGCGCCACCGAAGTCCTCGCGTTTGACGATCATCCGATCGATGAGACTCGGCGGGATGTCCTCTTCGTCCAAGTCGATCTCGGGCAGGTATCGCCGGAGGGCTTTCATCGCCGCCTCCTTTGTCAGGCTCTCGATGTCGGCACCGACGAAACCGTGAGTCTCGTCGGCCAGATGCGAGAGGTTGACGTCGTCGCTGAGGGGCATCCCGCGGGTGTGGATCTGGAGGACCTCCTCGCGGCCGACTTCGTCCGGGACGCCGATATCGATCTCACGATCGAACCGGCCCGGCCGACGCAGGGCGGGGTCGACGCTGTCGACGCGGTTCGTGGCGGCGATGACGATGACCTGGCCACGGGACTCGAGACCGTCCATCATCGTCAGAAGCTGGGCGACGACGCGGCGTTCGACCTCACCCGTGACGTCCTCGCGTTTGGGGGCGATGGAGTCGAGTTCGTCGATGAAGATGATCGAGGGCGACTCCTCGCTTGCGTCCTCGAAGATCTCCCTGAGCTGTTGTTCGCTCTCCCCGTAATACTTCGAGATGATCTCGGGGCCGGCAATAGAGAAGAAACTCGCGGAGGTCTCGTTGGCGACGGCTTTCGCCAGCAAGGTCTTTCCCGTCCCCGGCGGCCCGTGGAGCAAGACACCTTGCGGTGGCTCGATCCCCAGTTTCTTGAATATCTGGGGGTGTTTCATCGGCAACTCGACCATCTCCCGGACGCGCTGGATCTCACTCTGGAGGCCGCCGATGTCCTCGTAGGTGATCCCGCCGCCCGTTTTCTCGTACCCGGAGATGGGCTCCTCTCGTAACTCGACGTCGGTGTCTTCGGTGACGAGTACCACGCCCTCTGGATCGGTCTCGACGGCGATCAGCGGGATCGCCTGCCCGGGCGAGCGCATGAACGGATGGTTCGTCGAACTCATTACAGGGACGATGTCACGGCCGACCACGGGTCGCTTGAGGATCTGGCGTTTGACCATGCCGGCGGCGTCCGAGCCGAACTGCACGGAGGCCTCTTCGGGGGGAGCCAACACCAACTCGTCGGCTTTCGTCGCCTCCGCCTTGCGGATGGTGACCCGTTCGCCGATCCCCACGTCCGCGTTCTGTCGTGTGAAGCCGTCGATGCGAACCGTATCCGTGTTCCAGTCCTGTCGGTCCGCACGCCACACCTTCGCGGCGGTCGTGTCCGCACCTTCGATCTCGATTATGTCACCCGGACTCAGCTTGAGGTGCAACAGCGTGTCCGGGTCGAGTCGGGCGATTCCACGACCCGAATCGTTCGGGTACGCCTTCGCGACCTCGAGTTGAACTTCGTTCATGATTGTAGATTGGCTGCGATGTCCGTCACTCCGCTTCCGGGGCGGATAGGCTTTTTGCAAGCGGGGGTTTCTCTGTCCATGCTACACTCTATCACATTAGGCTCAGTGACGGAGGTACATAGAAGTACCGACCCCGGCCGCAGTCGTGGGGTTTTTCGGACACAGAGGCGCTTTAGTCACCCCCTACCGCCCTCGAGTTCCCCCCGGGGTATCGGGAACGTCGAGGCCGGCGTCTCCGACGGTTTATCTGTCATACGTTTCCCGGTATTTCTCGTACTCGTGTTTGGCGTCCTCGTAGGCGCGCTTTTTCTTCTCGAGGGTTTCCCTGTCGACCCGGTCTTTCTCGTACTTTTTCTCGTACTTCTCGTAGTCGGCTTTCGCTCGCTCGTAGGCGTGTTTTTTCCCCTCGAGTTTCT
>LKNC01000185.1 GCA_001564255.1 Natrialbaceae archaeon Tc-Br11_E2g1 | reverse complement strand
AGGCCGTCTTGGCCTCGAGCGTCGCCTTCCGGCTGGCCGGCGAGTTAGGCGCGGCCCCGCCACAGGCGGCCGCCCGGGTGGCCGAGGAGATCGACGTCGACGAGCTAACGTACGTCTCCGGGGTCGAAACCCAGGGTCCGTACCTGAACTTCCTTCCGAGTTCGGCGTACTACGAGCGAACCCTCGAGGCCGCCACAGCGGAGACCTACGGCCACCTCCCCGACCGCGAGGAGTCGGTCGTCGTCGAGCACACGAGCGCGAACCCGACGGGGCCGGTTCACGTCGGCCGTGCCCGAAACCCCATCATCGGCGACGCCGTCGCGAACGTCTTGGAGTTCGCCGGCTACGACGTTTCCCGCCACTACTACGTCAACGACGCCGGCCGACAGCTGGCCGTCTTCACCTGGGCCTACGAGACCTTCGACGAGGACGACCTCGAGAGCGAACCCGAACGTGATCGCGAGGAGTACGATCTGGTCCGGTACTACCGGACGGGCAACGCCTTCCTCGAGGAGGGCCCCGGGGCCGACGTCGAGAAAGCCGAAGCCGAGATTGAGTCGATCATGCAGGGGCTCGAAGCGGGCGAGGAGGAGGCGTACGAACGGGTCAGCGAGGTCGTCGATCAGGTCCTCGGTGGCATGAAAGCGTGTCTCGCCCGCCTGCCCGCGGAGTTCGACGAGTTCGTCAAGGAGACGCGGTTCATACTCGACGGCTCGACCGACGACCTCGTGGCTCGCCTCAAAGAACTCGAGGCGGCCGTCTACGAGGAAGACGCCTGGCAACTCGACCTCACCGATCACGGAATCGAGAAGAACCTCGTCTTCTTGCGTTCCGACGGCACCTCGCTGTATGCCACCCGCGACCTCGCCCACCACGAGTGGAAGTTCGAGGAGTACGATCGAGCGGTGACCGTCCTCGGTGAGGACCACAAACTCCAGGCCCGCCAGCTCCGGACGACCCTCGAGTTGCTCGGCAACGACACCGACCCCCTCGAGCAGGTCCTCTATTCGTACGTCAACCTCCCCGAGGGCAAGATGAGCACCCGCCGGGGAACCGGCATCGACCTCGACGACTTACTCGACGAGGCCATTTCACGCGCCCGCGAGGAAGTCGAGACCCGCCTCGAGGACCGTCTGCGCGACGACGACTTAGACGAAGAAGACGTCGACCGCATCGCCCACCAGGTCGGCATCGGCGCGGTGCGATACGACGTCGTCTCCAAACAGCCCACGAAGGCGATCACCTTCGAGTGGGACCGGGCACTCGACTTCGAGGCCCAGTCGGCCCCCTACGTCCAGTACGTCCACGCCCGCTGTTGTGGTATCTTGGAGGAAGCCGGCGTCGACCTCGAGGCCGGGATCGACCTCGGGGACGTCGATGCGACCCACCTCGAGACCGCCGCCGCACGGGCCCTCCTAGAGACGATCGCCCGGTTCCCCGGCGTGGTTGAATCGGCTTCCGAGGACCTCCAACCGCATCAGGTCGCCACCTACACCCGCGAGTTCGCCGAGGCGTTCAACACCTTCTACCGGGAGTGCCCGGTGCTCGACGACGACGTCGGCTCTCCCCTCCGAGAGACGCGACTGGCGCTGGTCGCGGCCTCGAGGCACACGGTCGCCAACGCGCTCGCGGTTCTCGGTGTGGCCGCGCCGCGGTCGATGTAACCGTCACTCGAGCGCCCGGCTGACCTCCTCGGCGAGTTCGTCCTCGGTGAGGTCGCCCTCGACGTACTTTTCGATCCACTCGACGTCGAGAGAAAACGAGAGGACCCTGGTGTCGTCGTCGTAGAGCGACCACTCGACGACGTCGATTCGGGCGCTGAACGCCTCGAAATCGTGTGCCGCATTCTCGAGGTCGCTGGCTGCGTCCGTGAGTTCTTCTCGGAGTTTCTCCCGGTCGGGCGTTTTCGTCGTCGCCTCGATCCTGACCGTTTCGCCGTCGCGAGAAACGGCGTCGACGCTCAGGTGCTCGGAGTCGATGGAGACGTCCCCCGGATCCATCCCGGGGACATCGTCGTGCTCGTCGTCCCCGACGTGTTCGTCGTCCCCACCGTCATCCGTGCCCTCGTGGCCAGTTTCGGAACTGTTGTCCGGATCGTCGTCCCCGTCGTCACCGGACCCGGTACAGCCGGCCAGGGTGGTTACGAGCGCAACACCACTGCCAAGGAGGACCGTTCGTCTCTCCATGGACGGTGGGTCGGTAACCAACGTGATTAGTAATCGGGCTGTACCGGTTTTCGATGACTGTCCCGCCGAGGAGACGCTTTCCTGACGTGACAGTCGGCGCTGGCGGGTGGAAAACGGGTACTCGACGGTGACGGTGCTCGCGGTACGAGGGTCCCGACTCGAACATACTCGCCTTCGCAGACAGGTCTATCCGACGTTACCTCGCGTCAGTTCAACTCCCGGTTACCGCCTGGTAGGCGGCGACGAACCCGATTCGTCCGTTACTTTTCCGCTTCCGCTTCGGTGATGGCACTCGAGACGTCGGCGTGTGAGGCGACGTTCGTTTCCTCCTCGCGATCGTCAGTTGTGGCCTCTGTCTCATCACCGTCCGTCGACGGCGGTTCGGGGTCGGGGATCTCGAGGCCGGCGAGTTTCACAGCGAGTTGCCGGTAGGCGACCGCGGCCGGGCTCTCGGCGTCGTGGACGACCAGCGGCGTGCCGGCGCAAACGCTCTCGCGGACGGCAGGGTCGTCGGGAACCGTCGCGAGCAACGGCGTCCCGAGACGGTCGGCGATCTCCTCGTAGGAGCCGTCGCCGTCCGGACGGGTTCGGTTTATGACCAGTCCCTCGACGGTCCCGCCGGCGCGATCGGTCAACTCGAGGGTCTTTTCGGCGTCGTGGACGGCGGCGGGTTCTGGGGTCGTGATGAGGACGACGGCGTCGGCGAGGCCGAGTGGCAGGACGGTCTCGTGGCTGACGCCGGCACCGACGTCGAGTAGGACGTACTCGAAGCGCTCACGCAGGGTCTCGAGACACTCCCGGAGCCGTTCGGGCGAGGTCTCCGCGTACTCGTCTAACTCGGTCCCGCTAGGGACGGCGACGATGTTTTCGGCCAGTGGATACGTGGCGGACTCGACCGACGCCGACTCCGAGAGGACGTCGTGAAGCGTGATAGAATCGGGATCCAGGCTGACGAAGCCGGCGAGGTTCGCCATGCCGAGATCGCCGTCGACGATGGCGACCCGTTTTCCCGCCTGTGCGAGTGCCGTCCCGAGATTTACCGTTGCCGTGGTCTTCCCGACACCTCCCTTTCCGCTCGCGATAGCGTACACCGTCTCGTGGGACATAGAATCGATATCCGAACAGTGTTCCGGGAACAACTTAAATCGTGACCTCCCACGACTCGTCCGTCGGCAGGCTGTCGGTCGTGTCAAAGGATACTTACCCACAGCACTGTTCGTTGTATCTAATGAGCCAGAAGGGCGAACAAGAGACCTCAGACCGGAAAAAATACGAATTCCGGAAGGTCATAGAGGACCTCAAGAACTTCGAGGGGTCGGGTACGCAGCTGGTCACGATCTACATCCCCGAGGACCGCCAGATCAGCGACGTCGTCGCCCACGTCACCCAAGAACACAGCGAGGCGGCGAACATCAAGTCCAAGCAGACCAGGACGAACGTCCAGGACGCGCTGACGAGCATCAAAGACCGACTGCGCTACTACGACACGTATCCGCCGGACAACGGTCTGGTACTGTTCTCGGGTGCCGTCGACAGCGGTGGCGGCCGAACCGAAATGGTGACGAAGGTCCTGGAGAGTCCACCCCAACCCGTCGAGTCGTTCCGATATCACTGTGACTCTGATTTCCTGACCGGGCCACTCGAGGAAATGCTCGCTGACAAGGGCCTCTACGGCCTGGTCGTCCTCGATCGCCGTGAGGCGAACGTCGGCTGGCTCAAGGGCAAACGCATCGAGCCAGTCAAATCCGCCTCCTCGCTCGTCCCCGGCAAACAGCGAAAAGGCGGCCAGTCCGCACAGCGATTCGCCCGACTGCGCCTCGAGGCCATCGACAACTTCTACCAGGAGGTCGCCGGGATGGCAAACGATCTGTTCGTCCCCAAACGCCACGACCTAGAGGGGATCCTCGTCGGCGGACCCTCACCGACCAAAGACGAGTTCTTGGATGGCGATTACCTCCACCACGAGATTCAAGATCAGGTCATCGGTAAGTTCGACGTCTCCTATACCGACGAGTCCGGCCTCCGGGAACTCGTCGACAACGCAGAAGACGCCTTAGCCGACGCCGAGGTAATAAAGGACAAAAAGCAGATGGAGGAGTTCTTCGAGGAACTCAACGCGGGCAACCTCGCGACCTACGGCTTCGAACAGACCCGACGGAACCTGATGATGGGGTCGGTCGACCGACTCCTGATCAGCGAGGACCTCCGAAAAGACGTCGTCGTCTACGACTGTCCGGAGTGTGCGAACACCGACTACGAGATGATCGACCGCCGGTCGTCGACGTCCGCTCACTCCTGTAGTGAGTGTGGAACCGAGGTCGAAGTCGACGACGACGCCCGCGAGGACGCCATCGACCACCTGATCGAGATCGCCGAACAGCGGGGCACCGAGACGAAGTTCATCTCCACTGACTTCGAGAAGGGCGAACAGCTCTACAACGCCTTCGGCGGCGTCGCCGGCATCCTCCGGTACTCCACCGGCGTCTGATCGGTTCCCGTCGTCAAAATCGGTGGCTTTTCCCAGTATTACTGAATATTGTGGGACAGTTTACCTGTCGTCCCCGAACTCCCGTCGGTCCATCCTCGGGACGGTCGTCCAGCGACACCCCATCCCCGCGTGTCTCGACGATGGCCCACGACACAAACGGGATCCGGTCGACGAACTCGTTCTCTCCGAGTCCCAACGGAGTCTCGAACGGCTCGAGTCGATTGTAGGCGTCAGCGACGTCTTGGAATCCACCTCCCGTGACGCCGACCCATTCGGATCAGTTCCACGACATCGTACGCTATGGCGGCTTCGACTCCGACCCCACTGCGGTCACGATCCCATCGGCGATCGAGACGGTTCACACGGCCTGCTGGCAATCAGTTCCGGCACACGAGATGTGGGGACACCGGAAATCGGTACGATACTCAGTCTCAGTCGTCGCCCGGAACGCCACTCGCAGCGGTCCGTTCGGGTTCGTCCTCGGCTTTTTCGGCCGCCTCCTCTTTGGCTTCCTCCTGTTCTTTTTTCTCTTTGATCTTTTTCAGACGGAAGATCTCCTCGCGTTCCTGTTCCTCGAGTTTCTGCTCGATGTACTCTTGATTCTCGTAGAGTTCCGGCAGGAGTTTGAACTCGAGGGCGTTGACCCGGCGTTTGGTCGTCTCGATCTCCCTGAGCATCTTCTTCATCGCCGTCTCGACTTCGGCGGCGAGGATGATGCTCTCTAGGAGGTCCTCATAGGCTTCCGCGGCCTCGTCGATGCGGGCGGACGTCCCCAACACGCCGTACCCACGCTGGCCGAGGCTCTTCGAGACCCGGGAGGACTCGATCTGTGGGACGACGACACCCATGATGTTTTTCGACTCGGTGGTGATCTCGGGGTGTTCCTCGAGGGCGGCAGCCGCTCCCCGAACCGCGACGTCCCCTTCCATGGCCCGTGCCATGTTGATCTTCTTTTGGGCTTGCTCGTAGTCGTCGGCGAGGTCCCCACGGACGTCCTGGGCTTTGTCCAGAATGTCCATGAACTCCATGATCAGGCCGTCCCGTTTCTT
>LKNC01000184.1 GCA_001564255.1 Natrialbaceae archaeon Tc-Br11_E2g1 | reverse complement strand
TGACTGATTTGCCGTCGAGTGGACCAAAGGGGAGCATGTTGAACGTCGCCAGAAAGAGATTGATAACGACTCCGAGGTGACCGATCGTTCCGAGCACGCTCGGCAAGAACATGAGTGGAAAGAAGACGAGGGCGAGTCCGAGGTTCGTCACCGGCCCCGCCAGGGCGATGATGCCGTTTTGCTCGACGGTGATCCGCCCGCGGTGGTAGACGGCACCCGGCGCGGCAAAGAGGAAGCCGATCAGGGCGCTCATGATCGCCATAAAGAGCATGCCGTAGTCGGCCCGGAACTCCGCGGTCTGACCGAACTCGATGGCGACGACCTTGTGGGCGAGTTCGTGCAAGAGGAAAGCGACGCCGACGGTGAACGAACTCAGGACGGTCATCACGAGAAAATCGGAGAGCGAAAAGAGCCCCCAGGCCGGCGCGTTCATGAAAAGCGCGAAGGCGACGCTCAGCACGATCCAGGCCACCGCCAGGTCGCGCAGTTCGGTATCACTGAACGACAGTTTCGACTCACCGCCGTAGCCGGCGGCGTCGGTCCGAGAGCGGCTCACGGGAACACACCCCGGATGACCTCGAGTGTGTTCCGTGCACCCTGGAGCAGTTCACCCATCAGGGCGTCGACGCCGCCAATCTCGGGGGCGAGCCACGGCAGGACGGCGACCGGGAACAGGAAGGTCGCGATCATGCTGCCGACGTTCGTCAACGCGACGATCATAATAAGTCGGAAGAGGGGAACGTCGAACATCTCCTCTAGGGCCTCCCCGATCGGGCGTTCGGTATCGTCCAAGATCTCGTTTAGCGTCCCGATGTCGCCGACGTTGACCGGGCGATGGCGGAGCTCGACGTAGCCGGCGAACCAGCCGGGGGCGAGCAGCGGGTTGATACTGGTCAGCCAGGCGACGGCACCGCCGACGCCCGCGCTGGTCCAGCGAGCGCCCGCCAGTCGAGCGAGCGTAAAGGCGAACACGCCGTTGAACAGAAACCACGCGAGAAAGACCTGCAACAGGAACGTGTCCCGGACGCCGGCCATGAGCAAGAGGAAGAAAAAGCCGAGAAAGGCGATCATAACCAGGTAGCTCACGATCTTCAGCGGCGAGAACCGACGTGACGTGGCCGTCCTCGAGATCGACGCCATCGGCGGCAACGAGTCGGGGTTCTCGAGGTAGTTCTCGATGCCCGCCTTGTGGCCGGCACCGACGACGGCGATCACGTCGTACCCCTGCTGGCGCAGTGCGTGGAGGTTGTGTGCGATGTAGGCGTCCCGTTCGTCGATCAAGGCATTGGCCCCGCGGGGGCTAAAGCGACGGAACTCCTCCATCATCGCCGAGACGACGTCGCCGTCGGTCAGGTCCTCGAGGTCGATCTCGTCTACGTCCTCGACGTCCGCGGTTGCCGCGCCGAGAACGGTTCCGATAGCACCGCCGACGAGGACACCGAGCCCGAGGCCGGCGACGACGCCGACGGTCCCGCGGATCGTCAGGGTCCCAGCGCTCTCGAAGGCGTCCGCACTGAGCGGGCCGAGGAAGGACCCGGTGGCGACGAGGGCGATGGCGCCGAGGAGCCCGATGCCGACGCCGAGCATGAGGCGGATCGAAAAGCCACCCACGAGTCCGCCCGCGTAGGCTTTCGCGTCCTCGAGTGGGGGGACAACGAGTAATCCGATCAGGAGACCCCCGAGCGTTCCGATCCCGGCGGCCCCGGCGTACTGTAAGGTCGTGGGATCGGTAACCCCGAGTGCGAGTGTATCACCGAGTCCGACGATCGGGGCGAGAAAAGCCGCGAAGACGAGTCCGAGGAGGATTCCGAGTCCGGCACCGAAGGAGAGACCGACGGTTCGCGGGTCGGTGATGCCGAACGCGAGCCCGCCGACCATCTTCAGTTTCTCGGCGACGGAGAGCCGCGTCCAAAACCGCTGGATCGTCACCTGGATGTCCCGGTCGACCAGCGCCACCCCGGAACCGTTACGTTCGGCGGCGGCGATCCCCGCTTTCATGTCCGCGCCGGGGTCGACGTCGAAGCGATCGCCGAGCCGGGACTGGACGTACGAAAGCATCCAGTAGGCCAGAAACTGAAAGACCGTGTTGCCGCTCAACAGATCGCTCGCCTCGATGTCGTCGGGGGTCCCGCCTTGCATCTGACGGTACCGTCCCTCGTCGAGTTCGACGGCGACGACGTCCGGGCGCTCGCGGTCTATGGTCTCGTTGACCTCGTCGACGCTCGCCTGTGAGACGTGTGCCGTCCCGAGCACCTGGACGTCGCCACGCTCACGTTCCGGCGGATCCGGTGGTTCCGGAACGTTCGCGTCGCCTGCATCACTCATTAGCCAAGGTAAATAGACGGCGGCTTTTACGGTTATCGAAGCGATAGGGCAAAAAACGAGTGTCACGACAGACCGTGTCGTGGTTTCGTGGTCACAGCAAGCAAGACTGATTGCCCCACCCTTGTTAGCCCCCGTCGATGACCGACCTGATGGAGACCTACATCGAGAACCGTGAGATGGTCCAGCCAAACCACACGAACATGCTCGGGACCACCCACGGGGGCTCCGTGATGAAGTGGATGGACGAGATCGGTGCCATGTCGGCGATGCGCTTTTCCGGTGAGACCTGTGTCACCGCCTGGGTAAACCAGATGAACTTCGAGCTCCCGATCCACCTCGGTGACGTCGCCTTCATCACCGCCTACGCATACGACACGACCGAGACGAGCGTCAAGGTCCGACTCCGGGTCTACCGGGAAGACATGCGGACCGGCGATCGGGAACTGACCACCGAATCGTACTTCGTCTTCGTCGCCATCGACGACGACCACAGGCCGACCTCCGTCCCCGACCTCACCGTCGCCAGCGAGGAGGGCGAACGGCTCAGACGGGAGGCCCTCGAGGGCGAAAACGGGAGCCGCTGACACCGTCTCGTGGTCACTCCGTCCCTTCTCGGAGGATCGATCCGACCTCCCCCAGTGACTCTAAGACGTAGTCCGGGTCGATCGCCGACGCCTCGAGGTCCGCCCGCGTCGTGATCCCCGAGAGGACGACGGCTGTCGTCATCCCCGCCCGGTTCCCGAGGGCGACGTCGGTATCCAGTCGGTCGCCGACGACGAGGGTGTGTCCGGGGCGTGCTCCGAGTCGGTCCATCGCCGCAACCGCGGCCACCCCCGAGGGTTTCCCGAGGATGGCGTCGGGTTCCCGACCCGCGACGGCCTCCATCGCCGCGAGGACGGCACCCGTCCCCGGAGCAGTGCCCTCGTCGGTCGGGATCGTCACGTCGGGATCGGTGCCGTAGAACGGGAGGTCACGGTCGAGCGCCACGAGCGCACGCTCGAGGTCGCCGTAGTCGAACTCCCGGTCGATCGAACCGACGACCAGATCCGCCGCCGTTGGATCGTCCGTCACGGTTAGCCCGGCCCCTTCGAGGATCGCCTCGAGGCGGTCCTCGCCGAGCAGGTAGATCGACTCCTCGCCGTGGTTGGCACGGAGATACTCCGACGTGACCGTCGCCGACGTGAGGACGTTGCCGGCGTCGACGTCGACCCCGTGGCCCGCGAGCCGATTGCGGTAGTGTCCCGCCCCACGGGTCGGATTGTTCGAGAAGAGCAACGTCGAGAGCCCCGCGTCCTCGAGGGCCCCCAGTCCGTCGGCTGCGCCCGGAATGAGTCGATCACCACGGACGATCGTTCCGTCGACATCGAGAATCGCCGCCTCGTAAGCAGTCATCACCGGGGGTAGGGCGTTCTCCGGGTTGAGCGTTCGGGTCTCGACGTCCCGTCACGCTCGACCCGGTGAGATTTATGTTGGCACGGATGGTGGCTCCCCCCGTCGCCGGCACCCCCGCGCGATGGAAGGTGACCTCGTATGCCCCAGATCAAATCGATCGTTCGAGAACAGGTCGTGACCGCGTCGGCCGATACCTCCCTCACGGACCTCACACAGCTGATGGACGAAGAAGACGTCGGCAGCGTCGTCGTCCTCGAGGGCGACCGGCCGACGGGAATCGTCACGGATCGTGACGTCGCACTCGAGGCGGTCGCCGAGGGGAAAGACCCCTCGAGTGTGACCGCCGCGGACGTAATGAGCGAGGAGCTCGTGACGGTCGACGCCGACACCGGCATCTTCGACGTCCTCCGGACGATGGAAGCGGAGAACGTCCGGCGGATTCCGGCGACTGACGCGGACGGAAACCTGGCCGGAATCGTCACCTTCGACGACTTCGTCGTGCTCCTCGGCCGGGAGATGAAACTGCTCAGTGACGTCGTCGAAGCGGAAATCCCGCCGTACGAACACGCCTGACTCTACTGACTGCGTACGTCCGTTCTGGAGCAATCGCGGACCGTCTTGCGGTTGCTCCGGTAGATAGTTACGGCGATCCGTATCGAGTGTCGGGTTCCTCGAGGCGAACACTCACAAGTATGTCTCCTGTCCGGCGGTATATCAGGATCCGTTTTTCTTCGTTATCGACTGACAGGTGCTGGTCCCAACCCGGTTAGTAGCGGTCGTCCCTTCGATCGTATCTCCCGAATAGAGTATTTCTATGCCGCCTACTTCGTAGGTATTCGCGCCCCTACCGCGAACTCTTACTGTGAGCTCTTTGGTAGTATCATTACACAACTCTTCTATTTTCTCCGGATACTCGGAGTCATCGTAAGATCCTTCGAAGCCCCGTGCTGGAGACACGAAGTACCCGAGCCCGCCGAGCGCTTGAACTGCCGCCTGTTCTCCTGGAGCGATCGACGTTCGTTCCGTATGGCCGATGTCATCAGGGGTGAATGGATCGTCCGGCCCACCCTCTATTATTCTAACACCATCCCTAGATACCGTGATTGGGACATTACCGGTGTTTTCGAGAACTACATCGAAAATCTGGGCATCTCGAACGACCTGATAATGACGCCCGTCCAGCTCTTCGGTATCAAGCGGATCATCGAAGTTCGATCGGTGAATGTCGATCAACTCGAGATCAGGTGAGAACTCTACGTGATGTTCCTCCACGATTTCGCCATCCACTATTGCAGCAAATGTATACTCCCCATCGAACGTTCCCATCATGAATATGACGTTTTTGGTTACCCCTGGCCCGTACTCCACTGTTCTAACTTCCTCCCCATCCGGATCGGTCATCCGTACCTCGTCGACTTCAACGTCATCTTTCAAACTTACCTCCAGATCCAGACCGGAGAACTCGAACGACGCGAATTTCGAGTCCTCATCCGGCTCAAAACCGGTGGCATCTCCCCCATCATCCGGCTCAACACCGGTGGTATCGTCCCCATCACGAACTTCATCGTCGTCTCCTGATTGCATACACCCTGCTATCGTAACACTTCCAGCGAGAACCGCTGTGAGTAGTTCTCTACGGTTTATCGGTCCCATCAGAGCCCTCGATGACAAAGGGGCATAATATCACCACCCTGTATTTGTCCACTGTTTATAAGAAGAGATTTTGGTTTAATTGTGCGCCACTAGTCATCGGAGTATTCACCGTATCCGCCTTCGACCCTACAGGGGTCGTCTGAAACTCGTAGAGATGGACTTCGTAGGCCGTATCGTCGAGCTCGTCGCCGACGTCGATCAGGCGCTCGAGGGCAAAGTCAGGGACGGGATTTGAACTACGTCCGAGAACCTGCTCACTTCGTTCGCAGAACCTCGGTCTCGTTCAAATCCCACCGTCGGCTTTTCACACGCTCACGGTGCAGAAAAGCCAGGGACGGGATTTGAACCCGTGAAGTCTCGATTACAAGTCGAGTGCATGAACCGCCCATGCTCCCCTGGCGCTGTCCGTTGATTACCGCTCCTCCTTTGAGTGTGTATCGTTTTCCGA
>LKNC01000183.1 GCA_001564255.1 Natrialbaceae archaeon Tc-Br11_E2g1 | reverse complement strand
GGGCTGACGACGTTTTTCCTGCCACTCTCGGTCGGCACGGCCGTCGGCGTGTTCGTCCTCGACCTCTCGTGGTGGGCTGCGCTGTTGCTCGCCGCCGTCTTCGCCTCCCACACGCTGCTTGCCTACCCGATCGTCAACCAACTCGACATCACGAAAAACCGGGCCGTGACGGCCGTCTTCGGCGGGATCCTCTTTACGGACACGCTTGCACTCGTCGTCCTCGCGATCGTGATGGGTGCCGTCGAGGGCGGCGGCGTCACCGTCGGGTTGGTCGGACAGATCTTCCTCTCGCTCGCCGTCCTCTTCGGTGGCGTCTGGCTCGTCGTCCCGCGACTGGCCCGGTGGTTCTTCCAGAACCTCTCCGAAGAGAGTTACTACGAGTTCCTCTTCGTCGCCGTCGCCCTCTTCGGTGCCGCGAGTCTGGCGGAGATCCTCGAGATCGCCGGCATCCTCGGGGCGTTCGTCGCCGGACTGGCGCTCAACCGTCAGATCCCCCGTGGGGGTACGCTGATGAACCGCATCGAGTTTCTCGGGAACGCCTTTTTTATCCCCTTTTTCCTCCTGTACGTCGGCGTCCTCGTCGATCCCGGCGTCATCCTCGATGGGCCCCGGACCCTCGAGGTCGCGGCCGTCATCGTCATCACGATGGTCGTGATGAAAGCCGTCGCCGCCTGGCTCGTCGGCGCGATCCAGGGCTACGACGCGAACGAACGCGGGGTCATGTTCGGCCTCTCGACGGGGCAGGCCGCCGCGGCGCTCGCGATCACCCTGATCGGCTTCGACGCCGGCCTCTTTAGCGAGCACGTCCTCAACGCGGTCGTCCTGATGTTGCTCGTGACCGCCCTGATCAGTCCCTGGCTCACCGAGCGGTTCGGCCAGCGGATCGCCCTCGAGGCGGAGGTCGACCCGGGTGACGAGGAGGGCCTCGACCCCCGGATCCTGCTGCCGCTGTCGACCGACGCCGACCGCCGTCGCCGACTGCTCGAACTCGCGTTCGTGCTCAAAGACCGCTACGGAACCGAGCCGGTACACCTGCTTACGGTCGTCCAGCCCCAACACGGCGGGAGTACGCAAGCGAACGTCGCGAACGTCGAGCGCGACCTCGAGAACGCCGCGGAGTTCGGCGGGGCGGCGGAGATCCCCGTCGAGGCTGAGACGCGGGTCAACCACAACGTCGCCTCGGGGATCGTCCGTGGGAGCACGGAGACGCGGGCGGACATGATCGTCATGGGGTGGGACGCCAGAGGCTCGTTCGGCCGGCGGATGTTCGGCTCGATCATCGATCAGGTGCTGCGTCGGACGACACTTCCGGTGGTCATCTCGCGGCTCGGCCACCCGATCAACACCACCCAGCGGCTGTTCGTCGTCGTCCCGCCGGGGGTCGACCACCACGAGGGGTTCTACGAGGCGGTTCACATCCTAAAGCGCCTGGCGATCGAGCTCGGGACGCCGATGACGGTGCTCGTCGTCGACGGCTCGGCTCACCAGTACGAACGGCTCTTCGGCCTGGTCGAACGGGAGTTCACGGCGGAGTTCGAGGAGATCGGCTCCTGGCCCCGACTCGTTCCCGAACTCGAAGACCGGACCGACGAAGACGACCTGATCGGGGTCCTCTCGCCGCGGGCGGGAAGCGTCGGCTGGCACGAGGAACTCGGCGACCTTCCGAACCGGCTCGTCGAGTTGCCCCCGGAGTCGTTCATCGCGGTCCACCCACGGGAGGACGAACCCGAGTACGACGCGAAGTTCCTGAAAATCGATTGACCGTCTCACACTCCGGCGGCTCTCGGACCGTCTCACTCCGCGTGGCGGACCACGTAGACGTCGAAGTGTTGGTCGCTCGCGACGGGTCCACCGACACTCGACAGCGGCGTCGTCACCGAACCGACGTTCTCCGAACCGATGAAGACGATCGAGACCTCGAGGTCGTCGGCCTGGTCGCGGATCGCCCGGACGACGTTCGTCGTCGCCGTCGCCGTCGGCTCGTCGGAGTCGACGATCTCGTGACGGAACTCGGCGTCGGGTGCGACGTTCTCGACGATGTTACGCATCTTCCGGGCGACGACCTCGGGGTCGAACTGTTCGCTCGCGGGGATCCACCCACGCTCGCGGGCGTAGTCGTCGTCGTCGGGGATCACGGTGAAGACGACGACGTCGTCGTCGGTGAGGTTTCCGAACTCGGCTGCCTTTTCGAGGGCTTTCGTCGACAGGTCAGACCCGTCGAACGGGACAAGTAGTGTCATGGGTCGGTATGGTACGACAGACGACCTAAAGGTTCTGTCTCCGCTCGAGCGTTTCGGCCCCGTTCTCGTCCCCGACGATCACCACCGGGCTCGGAGAGAGGCGGACGATCGCGTCGACGGTGCTCCCGAGGAGGGTCCGCCTGAACGACGATTCCCCACGGGTGCCGACGACGATCGCGGCGACGTCGTGGTCGTCGGCATACGCCAGCACCTCTTCGTGGGGGACACCCTCGAGGACGGCGGTTTCGGCCTCTAGTCCGGCAGATCCCGCCGTCGCCTCGAGGTCGTCGAGTGCGTCCCGGGCGTCCGCTCGTAGCCGACGCCGTACCTCTTCGGGGTCGACGATCGCGTTGTCGTACTCCCGTCGGGTCTCGACGACGGAGACGCCGTAGAGGTCGGCCTCGAGGTCGCGGGCGAGGCCGACCGCGTGGGAGACCGCCCGTGTGGCGTCGTCGCTGCCGTCGGTGGCGACGAGGATGGAGTCGTACATGCACGTCCCTACGAACGACCGGATAAAAGTCCTTCGCGAGGTGCACACGGAACTCGAGAGCCGTCGTCGCTTTTTTCTCAGCCGGTGACGAGGTGGGGGTATGGAGACGATCAGTTTCGGCACCGACGGCTGGCGGGCGACCCTCGAGGAGTTCACGTCTCCCCGCGTTCGGGCGGTCGGACAGGCGGCCGCTTCGTACCTGCGCGATGAGGGGCGTTCGGGCCCGATCGCTGTCGGCTACGACGCCCGCGGGAGTTCGCGGGGGTTCGCCGAGGACCTCGCCCGTGTGCTGTGTGCAAACGGCTTCGACGTCCTGATGACAGAACGCGACCGGCCGACGCCCCTTTTCGCCCACGCCATCGTCGAACGCGACCTCTCGGGTGCGCTCGTGATCACGGCCTCACACAACCCGCCGGAGTACAACGGCGTGAAGTTCATCCCCGAGGACGGTGCGCCCGCACTCCCTGCTGTCATGGACGCGATCGCCGACCGACTGGCGGCACCCGACCCACTCCCCGAGAGCGAACACGGGAGCGTTCGGGAGGTCGACGTCCGCTCCCCCCACGCAGAGGCCGCCCGCTCGCTCGTCGACGCCGACCTCGAGGACCTTTCGATCGCCTACGACGCCATGCACGGAAGCGGTCGCGGGACGACCGACGCCCTCCTCGAAGAGGCCGGAGCGACCGTCACCCGCCGGCGCTGTGCCCAGCGGACGGACTTCGGCGGTTCCCCCCCGGAACCCGCCCCGGAGTACCTCGAGGGACTGATCGAGGCCGTAACCGGGGGCCATGCGGACCTGGGGATCGCAAACGACGGCGACGCCGACCGGCTCGCGGTCGTCACGCCCGAACGGGGCTACCTCGACGAGAACCTCTTTTTCGCCGCCCTCTATGAGTACCTCCTCGAGTCCGACTCCGGCCCCGCGGTCCGGACCGTCTCGACGACGTACCTGATCGATCGCGTCGCCGAGGCCCACGGCGAGGACGTCGTGGAGGTCCCCGTCGGCTTCAAACACGTCGCAGACGCGATGGCCCAGCAGGACGCCCTCGTCGGCGGCGAGGAGTCCGGTGGCTTCACCGTTCGCGGTCACGTCCGGGAGAAAGACGGCGTGTTGATGGCGCTTCTCGCCGCGGCGATGCACGCCGAGGAACCCCTAGACGACCGCGTTGATCGGCTGCTCGCCGACCACGGAACCGTCGTCCAGGACAAAACGAGCGTCGCCTGCCCGGACGAGCGGAAAGCGGGAGTGCTCGCGGACCTCGGGGGGGCGATCCCCGACGCGGTGGCCGGGACCGCCGTCGAGGACGTCAACACGGCCGACGGCTTCAAACTCCTCCTCGAGGACGGTTCGTGGCTGCTCGTCCGTCCGAGCGGAACCGAGCCCGTTCTCCGGGTCTACGGCGAGGCCGAAACCGACGAGCGGGTCGGCCAGTTACTCGAGGCCGGGACGGACCTTCTCGAGGCACTCGTCTAACGGCGTTGCACCCGCCGGGTCGGCGGTTACCCGCCTCGAGGCCGGTTTCGGCCCATTCGAGAACGGAGGTGGGACGCTCGCGGAAAAACAGGGCGAATATAACCGACGCGCCCTAAAGGGGCGACGACGGCGGACGGTCGGCCCGTCCGAACTGACCGGGAGAGCCGTGCATTGGATACGTTCGTGATCTCCTGGTGGTTCGACCCGACCGCTTTCGCCGTCGCCTCTCTAAAAATAACGTACGATCATGAAATAGCTTGTGGTGTGAGCGAGAGACGCCCCCAACGGACCGTCAGGCCCGTGCCCACTCGAGCATCCGCCGGTAGACCGGGTCGGTCTCGAGTGCGCCGGCGTCGCCGACGAGGACGAGCGCCCGTTTCGGTCGGGTGAGCGCGACGTTGATCCGTCGGTAGTCCTCGAAGATCGGCCCCTCCAACTCGCCGCTGGCGACGAAGGAGACGACGATGACCTCCTCGCTCGAGCCCTGAAAGCGGTCGACGGTGTCGACGGCGACGCCCTCGGGGACGTGCCTGGAGATCTCCGCAACCTGTGCCCGGAAGGGTGCGATGACGCCGATATCGGCGAGGTCGACCCCGGCGTCGGCGTAACTCGCCACCACCTCGGCGACCCTGGCTGCCTCCTCGCTGTCGGTGTACTGGCCGTCGTCACCTGGCACGTCGAGAACGGAGACGGCGTCGTGCAGTTCCCGTGGGAGGGCGTCGGGTGAGACCCCGTTGAGATCCGCGAGGGCCCGACTCGCGACCTCCGGGGTGGCGGGACGCAGTTTCCCGTCGTAGAACTCCCGGGAGGCAAAGGCCTGAATGCGCTGGTTCATGCGGTACTGGCGATCGAGCATGACTCCCGCCT
Source organism: Natrialbaceae archaeon Tc-Br11_E2g1 (assembly GCA_001564255.1). Taxonomy (GTDB): domain Archaea; phylum Halobacteriota; class Halobacteria; order Halobacteriales; family Natrialbaceae; genus Tc-Br11-E2g1. The sequence continues at coordinate 753 of LKNC01000183.1, read as the reverse complement.
CCGGGTAGCCCTCGACCAGCCGCTCGAAAAGCGACTCGGTGAGCTCGTTTTCGGCGCGGACGACCGGCGGCAACTGCTCGTGGTCGCCGACGAGGACGAACCGCTCGGCGAGGTTGATCGCCGCGTAGGTGCCCGGCTCGGTGAGCTGGGCGGCCTCGTCGACCAAGGCGACGTCGAAAGCCTGCTCTTTCATCACCCGCGAGCCACAGGTCGCCGTCGTCGCCGCGACCACCCCCGCGTCCTCGAGTTCCGCCAGCCGATCCTCCGGGTCGCCGCCACGCTCGAGGCGGTAGGCCTGCATGTCCGGGCGAACGCCGCTTTCGGTGCCGACACGGACGAGGTGGTCGGTGTCTATCCCCTGGTCGAGTACGGCCTCGAGGATGTTGTCGACGGCGCGGTTGGTAAACGCAGACAGCAGGACGCGCTCGCCGCGGTCGACCATCGCCCGAACTGCCCGCGCGATGGTGTAGGTCTTGCCGGTGCCCGGCGGGCCGTGGATCAGGGAGAAATCGCGTGCGCCGACAGCCTTTCGGACGGCCTCGTTTTGGGCCGCGTTGTTGTCGATAAACGTTTCCTTGACTGCGGTGAATTCCGGTTGCTCACGCCCGAAGAGGACGTCCTTTCGACGCCCGTCGCCTTTCAACAGGGCGTCGTGGAGCGCGGTGAGCAACCGGTCCGTGTTGAGTTCCGAGGGGTAGACGTCGAGTCGGGTCACCTCGACGGGTTCGTCCGAGGTGAGCACGACCTCCGTTT
>LKNC01000182.1 GCA_001564255.1 Natrialbaceae archaeon Tc-Br11_E2g1 | reverse complement strand
CTGTAGCAGGCTCTCGTGACCGACGTAGAGGACGTGTTCCTGGAGGTTCGCCCCGGCGAACGGGGAGATCGGTTCGGTCCCCTCGATCACTCCGTCGTGGTCGACGATCCGATCCGTCCCCGGATCGACGCCGTAGACGGTCGTGAGGTGAGCCGGCGTCACCTCGAACCTGTCGGCGGTCGTCTCGAAGCGCTTCTCGGGTCGGTTCTCGGTTTCGTCGGCAGCGACCGTCGTCCCGGCCGGGACGACGACGTTTCCGTCGGCGCTCTCCGAGACGACGAACTGTAACGGGAGTCTGGCCGGTTGAGGGGGATACGTCGTGAAGTCGATCATGTCGAGAAACGCCATCCGGTGTTTCTCGGGGAGCTTATCCAGGCGTTCGATCACGTCCTCGGCGAGGTCGGCGAAGATTTCGAACAGCGCAGTCCCCGCGTCGGGTGACTCGGGCTCCCATCCCGGGACGTAGTGGGGTGCGATCGCTCGCATTTGCTCGAGGACGTCGTCGCGCCCCCTGCCGTCGATCACCGGTTCGTCCGAAGTGGGACGGTCGCGACCCCCGTGTGTCTCTCCGGCCATATCACTCGTCCAGGTAGAACGGATAGACCATGTTCGACTCCGAGTTCGTCGAACGGACCCGATACTCGATGTGAATCAACAGCCGGTTCGGATTGTCCGGGTCCCGATGAGCGTCGACGTCCGCGACGTCGATTCGTGGCTCCCACTGGATCAGTGCCTCGCGAACGCTCCCCTCGACGAGGGTGAGCATCGTCCCGTCGATGTTCCCGAAGACGTGATCGTGGATGTCACACCCGAACTCCGGACGCATGACGCGTTCGCCCTTTGCCGTCCCGAGGATGACTCTGATAGCGTCCTGAATGTTTACGTCCCCTCTCGACAGCGAGACGTCGCCCCGGTGGTCGGACTCGACCGGGAAGCCCCACCCCGTCCCGGGGAACTCGTCGTCCGGTGTGTGATTCGCCATCCCAATCACCCGATCAAGACGGTGGGACAACCACCCACGATCGAGTTCGACGGGCCCGCCTCGACGATCGTCTCACCCAAACGGGCGGCTGGAAAGTTGTTGATCAACACTTTCGTACTCCCTGGCTGGGCGACGCCGCCGGCGTGAGGAACCGTTCCGCTCACCAGCGGGCAAGGCGAAAAGTCCACGAGCGCCCGCCAGGCGGGCATCCCACCGATCAACACGTTGACCGAACCCGCCCCCGTCAGCGGCTGTCCGTGCGCCGTCGGATCGCCTACTCTCGCTGCTGGTTGCATGGTTCCTCCGTGAACGTTGGTCGGTGTGTGAGTATCGTTGTCGTGTTCATAGCTAGTTCAATTTTATGAGTGATCCTTTGATCGTCATGATCGCCTTCGACTGCACCGTTGCCATTCCTTTCGCCGCGATATCGAGCATCCCTTTCGCGGAGACCTCTAACTTGCCCTTGCTGACGATCGACGTCTTGGTCTTGCTCTGGGTTTCGATCTGCTTTCCGGAGATGGACACCTTGTTCTTCGCAGAGAGGGTGACGTCCGTTCCGGAGAGGCTGATCGAGGAGTCGGTGTCGATCGACGTCCCGTTCGAGCCGAGATCGATCGTGTTACCGTTCGAGTCGGCGATCGTCACCTCGCCGCTGTCGGCGAGGCGCACCTCGTTGCCGTCGTTGGTCGTGATGAGGATTCCCCCGCTGTCGAAGAACCCGCCGTCCCCGTCGTCGATGACGATCTCGTGGCCGTTCTTGGACGTGATCTGCCTGACGTCGTTGTTCCCGTCTGCGTTGTCCGTCGGTGGTTGTGCGTCCCCGCTCCACAGCGACCCGAGGACGTACGGGTCGTGGATGTTGCCCTCCTCGAAGGCGACCAACACTTCGTCACCCACTTCCGGGAGGAAGTACGTTCCCATCTTCCCGCCGGCCATCGGGGTCGCGATGCGTGCCCAGGAACTCTCGTCGTCGGCGCCTCGCCACGGGAACGTGAGTCGAACCCGCGCCAGGTCCTCCGGGTCTTGGTTGTCCGTCACGACTCCCACGTACACGCCGTGGAGTTCGTTCCCTAATCCTGTCGTCGATGTCGATTGATAGGTCATTCGTTCAGCTCCGTCACGTCGAAAGACGTGTTGTATCCCGACGAGTCTACACGGTGAGTGGTACCGGTTATATAATAACTTTTGGTGAATTCGGAACCGATACCGTCGAGTTCGACGACCTCCCCTGCGGTGAGTTCCGGAACGCCGAACGTCTCTCCGGTCCCCCTGAGTTTCGGTCTGCTCGCTTTCGCCCTGGCGACGTCGGCGGCTTCCGTCTCGGATTCGACCGGTGTCCGGTAGACCTCCTTACCCGAGACCTGACCGTGACCGGTTGCCTCGGCGACGATTTCCGCGTTCGTGTTCTGATCCCAATGTCTCACCTCGACGGTGCCGACCTGGTCGGCGAGGCTCACCTGGGCAGTGAACGTCTCGAGTGACTCGCCGTAGTACAGCGTCGCGACGGGTTTGTCCGGCGAACTCCCCCCGTTCTTCGGCCGGAAGTAAAAGTTGCCGAGGTGAGCGAAACACTCGAACCCGTACCGCGAGGCGAGTTCGCTCAGGAACCGGTAGTCGCTCTTGTCGTTCTGGATGATCCGCTCCAGTTCCAGGCCCGCGTCCTCGATCGTCACGTCCCCGAAGTAGCCGCCGGCGACGTCGTCGACGACCGCCTTGAGCGTCGTCTCCTCCCAAGATTTCGCGTTCGTTCCGCGGGTCATCTCGTGGACCGGCCCGAACCCGCTAACGGTCACGTACGGGGGGCTGTCGCGCGGAAACACCGGTTCCAGCGACGCGACGGTACCGGTAAAGAGCGTCGGGAGTTCGCCGCCGCGTTCCCCGTAACCGATGGCGATCTCGGCGTCCGACCCCGGTTCGAACGTCGACCACTCGAGGCCGTCGAACTCGACGTGTTCGTGATCGAAGGGGTTGACGAGCCGAACGCTGAAGTGATCTGCGCCCTCGGTGGTCGTGTCGACGACCAGGTCGGTGAGTTCCCCGCTGTACTCGTTGAAGGTGGTGGAACCGACCGAGACGCGAAACCGCGGCGCGTGCGTCGGTGGATAGTCAGTCCCCACGGACGGACACCCCGGTTCGACGGCGGGAGGCGATCATAGCGGTGGGAGCGAGATAGACGTTCCGGGCTCGAGCGTCCGCGGGTTTTCGATGTCGTTCGCCTCGGCGATGGTCCGCCAGTGGCTCGGGTCGCCGTACTCCTCCTCGGCGATCAGCCACAGCGTCTCCCCTTCGGTGACCGTCCACCGCTTCATCTTGTCGGTCGACTCGTGTTTGATCTCCGATTTCTGGAACTCGGCGGTCTTGTACTCTTTGAACGCCACGTCCATCCTGGCTCTGACGGGGACGCCGTTGGGGAGAAACCGGGTAAACCGCTTGTCCCCGCGAACGAGAACGCCAGTGAAGTCGAGACCACCACCCCAGACGAACCGACACACCGGCGGCGCGTGCAACTCCCCGTCGACCTCGAGCAGCTCGTCGACGGCCCCTGTGTACTCTCTGACGTCGCTTTCGTCGTCGGTCGTGTCGAAAAACAGCTCCATCGAGAGTACGTCGGCCGTTCCGCTGGTGAACTGCGTCACCGGCGAGTCCAGCAGCGTCTTGTGTTCGCGGTAGTTGACGGTCTTTTCGACGCGATACTCCGTCGGGTTGAACTTGCATTCGACGTCTGTCCCTTCGTTTTTTCCGTTGAGAACTTTGATGTGTGCTTTCTCGAGTGAGTTGCTCATTTACAATCCCCTCCGTCGTCGTTCGGTTCGCTCTTTTCGCTCGAGCTTTCGATACAGTCGATCGACGATCCGCTCGAGGGCGGCGTCCGTGTTCAGCCGGTCGACCACTTCCCCTTCGGGGTCGACGTCGGCGCTGTGGGCCGTCCCGGAGCGACGGCCGTTCGGTACCTCCCGGCGTCCGCGATAGGGGTCGTCGGTTTTTGGGCCGGTTCGCTCTTCGACAGGGACCGGCTCTGAGTTCCGGGACGGCTCGAGTTTTCGTGACGGTGTCGTGGTCGTCCTCGAGTGAGCGTCCGCTCCGATCCGGTCGGTTTCACTGGTCGAACGCCGTCGACCACCCCGTTTTCGACCGTAGGTGTGGTGGTATCGCTTCGGAGCCGTACGGGTAAACTCCGTGGAACGCTTCCCGGTCGCCCCATCCTGCTGATTGGGACGTCGGCGACGGTTCGTCGAGCGGCGCTCGGGCAGGTCAATCCACTTGTCACCGGTTTCGGCGGATCCACCCCGGGGCTGATCGGGTTGTTCGTCGAGTTTTCGCTCCCACCGCTCGGTCCGGTCGGGAACGGACAGGTCGTACCACGGATCGGTCGACCGGCGAGCGTCACGCGAAGAATCGGTGCCCGAATCGGTGGCGAGTCGGCTCGAACGGAGGCCGCTAGCCGACGACGACTCTCCGGTCGCTGCGGGCGTACTCGAGGTTGTCGGGAGCGAAGACGACCCTCTCGAGGTCCGCGACTCCACGGTTCGTATCCGGTCGGTGACCGAACGGTCGAACCACGACTGGTCACGTCCGCCACTCGAAGCGGACGCTATCCCCCGTGGTGTCTGCCCGGTCGGTGTGACCGCCGAGTCGGCCGTCGATCCCACGGGTGCAACCGTCGCGTGGGCGATCCGATCGGCGACACCCTCCCACCGGCGGATGCGACCCGTGACGGACAGTTCGTACCGGTCGGTGGCGCGAGCGGCCGACGTCCGATCGGTCGAACCACTCGTCCCGACGTCGGTTCCCCCTCCGACGGCGCCCGTCTGCTGTATCGGAGACCGGTCTCGCCGGTCGGTGCCTGAAGCCGTCTCGAGTCGGTCACCCGGAGACGGGGCGGCGTCTTCCCATCGACCGATTCGCCGCGAAATGGGACGGTGGAACCAGTCCGCATCCGGCCGCCCGCTCGAGTCACTGCTCCTACCGGAGTCAGTCCCCGAGTGGGTGTGTGAGCGGTCGGAGGGAGTGGTGTGGCTCTCCCAGCGGTCGATCCGATTACGAACCGGGAGTGAGAACCAGGCCGTTTCCCGATCGTCTTCGGACGTACTCGGGGAACCACCCGGCTGTGACGGCGCTCGAGTGTGCGAAGGAGTCTCCCAGCGATCGACCCGCTCGCGAACCGACAGCGAGAACCAGTCGGCTTCGTCCTCCCGGTCGTCTCCCGGGGACGGCGGTGTGGACTCCACGTCCGTCCGCGATCGCTCACTCGACTCCCCGTTCGCGGACGGGTTCCGCTCCCAGCGGTTGGCCCGGTCACGGACCGACAGCGAGAACCAGTCGGTATCGGCTTGCTGCTCCCGTGTCCATTGCCGTCGCGTTTCGCCGATCGACTGCCGGCTGTCACCCCGGCGGCGACGGGTTGTGGTTCGTTTCGGGCGCTGGCGGCGCTCTACCGTTCGCTTCGAACGGCGACGTTTCACCGTCCGTTTCGAACGACGACGCGTGCTCCCGTGGCTTCGTCGCCGACCGTCGCGTTCTCGCTCCGTCGAGCCATCCTCGAAGCCGTCGTCGGACCCCCGGTTCGAGCGATCGGCCCGCGAGTTCCCCACGTCCTGGCCGATCAGCCGCTCGTGGTCGCCACTCGATGGAAGCGCGGGCGTGGTCGACTGCTCCCGCGTCGGTTTCGACCTGACGTGAGACGCCGTGGACGAGTCGGTCTGGTGGTGGTCGGGACCCGCCCGGTTCGCCCCGGCGGGAGCAAGGGGCGTCCCCTCGGCCGGAGCGTCCGGAGCGGGCAGCGACGACCGATGGGCGAGAACCGCAGAGGCCCTCCGCGTGATCGACGGCACACCCCGTGTCCCACCTCTCCCG
>LKNC01000005.1 GCA_001564255.1 Natrialbaceae archaeon Tc-Br11_E2g1 | reverse complement strand
GAACGGAGTTCGAATACGTCGGTGTCGGTCCATCGGGTCACTGATCAGTTCCGTCCGTTCCTGCGTTTGGCGTACGCGAAGACGGCGATAGCGGTCACGAACCAGACGACGGCCCCGACGCGGACGGCGAACTCGGCGCGTTCGCCCCAGGAAGTGAGGTCGGCCGTCGTCGACGCGAGGGCGACGATCGGCGAGCCGAGCAATATCGTGGTAATAAACGTTACCTGCATCACCCAGCCGTAGTCGACGCCCTCGGGCGACGTCCGCTCCACTCGTTCTGGCACGACCGTAGGTCACGGATGGGCGATATTAAGCCCGCCGTTTCGCCACTCGAGAACGCAGACGTTTAGCCCCCGGACCCGAACGTAGGGAGTATGGTAACGGTGCGGGATCTGCGTGAGAGTGAGGAACCGATCACGATGTTGACGGCCTACGACGCGCCGACGGCCACGATCGCCGACGAGGCTGGTGTCGACGTGATCTTGGTCGGCGACAGCGTCGGCAACGTCACCCTCGGCTACGAGACGACGATCCCCGTCACCGTCGAGGACATGGTGAGACACACCGATGCGGTCACTCGAGCGGCCGAGGGGGCGCTGGTCGTCGCCGACATGCCGTTCCTCTCTTACGGTGCCGACGAAGCCGAGAGCATCAAAAACGCCGGGCGACTGCTCAAAGAAGCCGGAGCCGCGGCCGTCAAACTCGAGAGCGGCCCGCACACCGTCGGGCTCACCCGACGGATGGTCGAACTCGGCATTCCGGTGATGGCTCACCTCGGGCTCACCCCCCAGCACGTCAACCAGTACGGCGGCTACCCACGCCAGGGAACCGACCAGGAGAGCGCAGAACGGATCCTCGAACTGGCGAAATCCCACGAGGACGCGGGCGCGTTCTCGCTCGTCTTAGAACACGTCCCCTCGAACGTCGCCAGGGAGGTGACCGACGCCCTCGAGATCCCCACCGTCGGTATCGGTGCGGGGCCGGGCTGTGACGGGCAGGTGCTCGTCTTCGACGACGCCGTTGGACTCAGCGAGTGGACGCCGTCGTTCTCAGAGCAGTTCGGAGACGTCCGCGGGGAGATGGAGAAGGCCGTCGACGACTACGTCTCGGCCGTCGAGAGCGGCGAGTTCCCCGCAAAAGAACACAGCCACGAGGCGTCGGACCTCGACAGTCTCTACTGATACTGACGGACGAAAATCCTCGCGGATTTTCTCGGGCAGCGTGACGCTAGATCCCCCGAGACTCGAGGAACTCGGACACGGCCTCGTTGAACGCCTCGGGTCGCTCGAGCATCGCCAGGTGGGCGGCGTCGTCGATCCCGACGACCTCGCCGTCGGTGACGTTTTCGGCGATAAACTCGTGATACCACGGCGGCGTCAGCTGGTCGTGTTCGCCGTAAACTGCGAGGGTCGGCACGTCGATCTCACCGAGGCGATCCCGAACGTCGAACCTGTGGCAGGTGAGAAAGTCACGGTAGGTAACGTCTCGGCCACACGCACGCATCCGTTCGATCGATCGCTCGCGGACCTCGGGGTTGGGATCGTGAAAGAGCCGATCCTCGGCGTGGAGAAACTCGAGGGCGCGCTCGAAGTCGTCCTCGAGCCACGAGAGGAGGTCCGCGAGGACGCCGAGTCGTGCTCCCGTTCCGGTGAGGACGACGGCCTCGAGGTCGTACTCACGCTCCAGAAGGACGTGCAGGACGACGGCCCCACCCAATGAACTGCCGACGAGGGTGTCGGCGTCGACCTCCTCGGCGACCGCGATCACGTCGTCGGCGTACGCCGACAGCGTCGTATACCCCGGACTGGCGTCGACGTCCTCGGAGTCGCCGTGACCGCTCAGATCGAGTGCGCCGACGGGCCAGCGGTCGGCCAGCCGGCGTTGGGCCTTCCAGGTGTCGTGTGTGCCACCGCTACCGTGGACGAACAGTATCCGCGTCCCCTCCCCGCCGAGATCGGTGTACTCGTACGCCGTCTCCCGTCCCCGGTGTACCGTCGTCTCCATGTCCGGAACGACGGGAGTCGCGAGTATAAACCCCCGTCACGGTCGACGACGACGGGGACGTCTCATCGACCCCGAATACTGTGAACCGCGAACAACGTCTTTCTACAGTACCCGGCTGTGTCTTCCGGTTCTAGGCGAAGCATTTATATATTAAAAGAGCTAACCTTGAGTTAGTCAAGCCATGAACATTCAACGATTTGCCCGCGACGGTGGGCACCTGGCGGAACGATACGAATACGAGGACAGGACGGTAGTCGCCGTCGATTTCGGCCCGGCGGGTGTTGACGGGGCCGTCGACGTCGTCGACGACACCGTTATGATCGTCACCGGGGGCGAACAGTACGAACTCGAGGTGCCTCGAGAGGCGGGTGACCCACGAGCGTTTATGAAAAACGGCGTGCTCACTATCGAGATGGAGGAAGACGTATGAAACTCACCGTCAAACCCCTCAAGCAAAAGGACGCAGGACGTGGACTCGCGGCGATCGACCGGGGGTCGATGCAGGAACTGGACCTCGAGAACGGGGATTACATCGTCATCGAGGGCGGCGGCGACGGCAAGGCGGTCGCCCGCGTCTGGCCCGGCTACCCCGAAGACGAGAGCCAGGGGATCGTCCGGATCGACGGTCGCCTGCGACAGGAAGCCGGCGTCGGGATCGACGACCGCGTTACCGTCGAGAAGGCGGAGGTCAAACCGGCCAGATCGGTGACGGTCGCACTCCCCCAGAACCTCCGCATTCGGGGTGACATCGGCCCGCTCGTGCGTGACAAACTCAGCGGCCAGGCCGTCACCGAGGGGCAGACGGTGCCCTTTTCACTATCTTTCGGCCCCATGGGTGGCTCCGGCCAGTCGGTCCCATTGAAGATCGCCGGAACATCCCCGAGCGGGACGGTCGTCATCACCGACTCGACGGAGATCCAGATCAGCGAGACGCCGGCCGAACAGGTCCAGGCCGGCCGTGACGGGACCCCAGAGGGCGTCCCGAACGTCACCTACGAGGACATCGGCGGCCTGGACGAGGAACTCGATCAGGTCCGGGAGATGATCGAACTCCCGATGCGCCACCCCGAACTGTTCAAACAACTCGGCATCGAGCCGCCGAAAGGCGTCTTGCTCCACGGTCCGCCGGGCACCGGGAAGACGCTGATGGCGAAAGCCGTCGCAAACGAGATCGACGCGGGCTTCGAGACGATATCCGGGCCGGAGATCATGTCGAAATACTACGGGGAAAGCGAAGAGCAACTCCGGGACGTCTTCGAGGAGGCCGAAGAGAACGCCCCCGCGATCATCTTCATCGACGAACTCGACTCGATCGCCGCCAAACGCGAGGAAGCCGGCGGCGACGTCGAGCGTCGGGTAGTCGCACAACTGCTCAGCCTGATGGACGGCCTGGAAGAACGCGGGCGCGTGACGGTCATCGCCGCGACCAACCGGGTCGACGACATCGACCCCGCACTCCGCCGTGGTGGCCGGTTCGACCGCGAGATCGAGATCGGCGTCCCCGACAAGGAAGGGCGAAAGGAGATCCTGCAGGTACACACCCGCGGGATGCCCCTAGAGGACGGCGTCGACCTGGATCGGTACGCCGAAAACACCCACGGATTCGTCGGCGCGGATCTGGAGAGTCTCGCCCGCGAGGGCGCGATGAACGCCCTCCGGCGTATCCGCCCCGATCTCGACTTAGAGAGCGAGGAGATCGACGCCGAAGTCCTCGAGACCCTGCAGGTCACCGAGGGTGACCTCAAGGAGTCCCTGAAGGGGATCCAGCCCTCGGCGATGCGGGAGGTGTTCGTCGAGGTCCCCGACGTCACCTGGGAAGACGTCGGCGGCCTCGGGGACACCAAAGAGCGCCTCCGGGAGACCATCCAGTGGCCGCTCGACTACCCCGAGGTCTTCGAACAGATGGACATGCAGGCCGCCAAGGGTGTCCTGATGTACGGCCCGCCGGGGACGGGGAAGACCCTCCTCGCGAAGGCAGTCGCCAACGAGGCCCAGTCGAACTTCATCTCGATCAAAGGCCCCGAACTGCTCAACAAGTACGTCGGGGAATCCGAAAAGGGCGTCCGGGAGGTCTTCGAGAAGGCCCGTGCCAACGCCCCGACCGTGATCTTCTTCGACGAGATCGACTCGATCGCGGGCGAACGCGGTCGGACCAGCAACGATTCGGGCGTCGGCGAACGCGTCGTCTCCCAGCTGCTGACCGAACTCGACGGGCTCGAGGAACTCGAGGACGTGGTCGTGATCGCCACGACCAACCGTCCGGACCTGATCGACTCGGCCTTGCTCCGGCCCGGACGGCTGGACCGTCACGTCCACGTGCCCGTCCCCGACGAGGACGGCCGCAGGCGGATCTTCGAGGTCCACACCCGTGGCAAGCCACTCGCCGACGCGGTCGACCTGGAGTGGCTGGCGGGTGAGACTGCGGGCTACGTCGGCGCGGACGTCGAGGCGGTCTGTCGGGAGGCTTCGATGGCAGCGACCCGCGAGTTCATCAACTCCGTCGATCCCAACGAGATGGGCGAGACGATCGGCAACGTCCGCATCAGCAAGGCACACTTCGAGCACGCCCTAGAGGAGGTCGGTCCGAGCGTGACCGCCGACGTCCGCGAACGCTACGAGGAACTCGAGGAGGAACTCGAGAGCACCGAACCCGAGCCCAGAGACCAGCTCGGACGGACGTTCCAGTAACACTGACTCGGCGAAAACCCGACGCGTTTCCGTTCGTCAGTATTTGGACCAACGGCTGGTTACGTACGTTATCGCCTCGGATACATCGTCCGGGAAAGGGAACGGAGAAAATAACGGACCGGACTACTTCGCGACCGTCCGTGCGTCCTCGAGGCCCTCGAGGACCGCCTCGGCGTGGCCGTCGGGAGACACGTTCTCGTAGACGGCTTCGACCGTCCCGTCGGCGTCGATCACGTACGTGTTCCGGAAGACGCCGTCGAAGGTGTTGCCGAACATCCGCTTTTCGCCGTAGGAGTCATACAGCGTCGAGACTTCGCCGTGTTCGTCCGCGAGCAGGTCGTACTCGAGGTCGTACTCGGACGCGAAGTCGGCGATATCGGCGACCGGATCGTCGCTGATTCCGACGACGGCGGTGTCGGCGGCCTCGAACGCCGATAGTTCGTCACGGAACCCACAGGCTTCGGTGGTACAGCCGTCGGTGTTCGCTCGTGGGTAAAAGTAGAGGACGACACGCTGTCCCTCGAAATCGGAGAGGCTGACCGACTCGTCGTCTTGGTTCTTGAGTTCGAATCCGGGTGCCTCCGCGCCTACGTCGAGCATGGTGGGATGTACTTCGGCTGCCCGCGTGTATGTCTATCGGTCCCGGAATCCGGGAACCGACGGCCCGTTCACTCGAGTTGTTCGGCGGCGTCCCGTTCGACCAGCGGCGTGGCGTTCTGTTCTGGCAGAGTGACGATGTCCTCTGCCTCGAGGGTGTACTCCCTGTCGTCGATCCCGAGAATCGGGCCGACGTCACGGGTGATCCGAACGGTGACCCTGTCGACGTCAGCGTTCTGACCCGGCGTGTCGGGAACGTCGCCGCCGTCGGAGGGCGCCTCGGGGGCTCTCGACGATGGCTCTTCGGGTTGGGACGGCGGGGCATCGGGCTCACTCGAGGGGTCGGGCGACGGTGGCCCGTCCCCACCCATCACGTCCGCCGCCGTGAGCCCCTCCCGATCGCCGGGAACGGGCGGACCGCCTTCGGCGTCGACGGCATCCGGCTCCGCTGACGGTCCGTCCCCGTCGGAGTCGACCGGTGTATCCGGGTCGACGTCGGCCGCTGGCTCACTCGAGGCGGTCCCCCCACTCCCCTCTGCGGGGGCTTCCCCCTCGAGGACGTCCAGCACCCGATTCTTGTTCGACTGGATGCGATCGACCAGGTCGGCAAAGAGGTCCTGTTCCTCGGCGGTCAGTCCCTCGTCGTTCGCCGGCATCCCCGCGGCCGCGAGACTCGCCTGTTTGACGAGTTTTCCCATCCGGCGCTCGTAGATCGCCTCGACGACGTCCTTTGCGGCCCCGATCTCGTCCGTGAGTCGACCCACTTCGGGCGAGGAAAAGGGGTCGTCGGCCCGTTCGGCGGCCCGCTCGCGTTCGTCCTCGAGGTCCGCGATGTACTCACCGACGTCCTGGTAAAACGACGGTCGCAGATGCTGGAGGCTGTCCTTCTGTCGTTCTTTTCCCTGGACCGTCTGTAGCTCCTCTAGGTTCATTCTTTCTCCTTTTCCGCCCTGCCACGAGCCATCAGGAAGGCCGCGACGTGCTCCGGGAGTGACTGGTCACCCTCGGCGACTGTAAAGATGTCGCCACCCAGCTCGACCTCCCCGCCGCGGGTAACGTCCACGCGGATCTCGTGGCCACGGAACGTCTCCGGAACCGCATCGATCAGGGGATCGAAGGCGTCGATCTCCGAGCGCTCGAGTCGGACCGTTTCGAGCGCGCTCCCGCCGTGTAAACTCCCCGGTAGCCTGATCAGGCGGTTCGTGTCGGTCGTCACCGGCTCGTCGATCGGCGCGTTCTCGGCTTCGACGGTCCGGGCCGCGAACCGTTCTGCGAGTTGGCTGACCGCGGTGTGGACGGTGACGTTGCCCGCCTCGAGACCGGCGCGGTTGTTCCGTGCGGCGTTGAGCGTCGCCGTGGCCTTCCCTTCGCCGATACCGTCGAACTCCTGGAGGCGCTCGAGTGCCGCCTCCTCCTCGAGTTCGAGTAGTTCGTCGATGAAGTCCATGAACCGTCGGTGGATGCGTCTCCCCCAGCCGCCGTCGATCTCGAGGAGACGCCGCTCGGCCGGCGTCTTTCGGGCCAGTCCCGAGACCGTTTCGGTGTCGATCAACTGCTCGTACTCGAGGCCGATCCCGCGGACGTAGTCGACGATCTCCCGGCGGTGGGCACGCTCTAGACCCAAGACGTTCCCGTCGCGGACGTGGACGTGGTACCCCCGTCCGCCCGAGAAGACGACCTCGAGATCGGTGAAACCGAAGTCGTCCTCTAAAAAGTCGAGCAAACGAAGCAGGGCCCCTTTACACTTCGCGAGCATCTCGGCGTAGGAGTCCTCGCCGAGGGTGACACTCGGGAGATGGTCGGCGTCTAGATCGAAGACGAGATCGGACGAACGCCAGCCTTTCGCCTCCATCGAACTCGCCCCGGGGTCGTCGTATCGGCCCGCCGAGAAGTAGACGTGACGCGGCCGCTTTCGCTGGAGAAACGACTCGAGGTCGCCCAGATCGAGCAGCGACCGGTGGCGAACCATCGTCGTCCCCGGGCTGTCGGTCCAGGGGATGAACCCCCACTCGCGCTCGTTGGCCTCGGGCGGCGGCGTGATCTCCGTCCGGCGGTAATGGTCACGAAACCGTCCCCGAAGGTAGGCCCTCGTTCGTTCCTCCATTCGCCCGCTTACTCGGCGATGGGCCGGTATAATGTTGCCGGACTGTTCTCGGGACGTGCGGGTCCCGGATAGTGGATCGTCGTGGTGATCTCCTGGCCGATGGCGAAACGCCGGCCTGACCGCGGATCTCACCGGAGCGGTACCGTCTTAATTGGTATAGCAGCATGCGATTTATCCGATCGATCTCGGACGGTCCTCGAAGTGACTGACTGGCGTGTCCGACCACCGACAGACCGCTGTGTCGACAGTGACTCGATCGACGACGGACACCCGAGTCCCACCGCCCGAGAACCGAACCCCTTCACGGGCTGTAACCTAGTAAATAATGTGGTGTGACGTGCTCGGTCGCCCCGCCGCCCGTCCGGCACCAGCCGTGACACTCGACGAGATACCGGACGTTCGACGGCTCGAGTCGCTGTCCCCACGACCCGCCGGTATCGAGAAAGAACCCCTCGGCGTCGACCGTTTACGTTTGTTCGTGGCTCCTCGAACCTCGCCGTTTAGCGACTCACCACGCCTCGCATCGGCGTCGACGTACAGCGCCCGCGGTCGCCCCTCGAGGTCTACGGCATCGATCTCGAGGTCTCCACGCAGTGGGTGCACCCATGCCATACACTTCCGGCGATCGAGGTCCGAAAGCGTGTTCGCGCCGTGGCCCTCGGTGCCGAACCGCTCAAACCGACTGCGCACCCGCTCGTAGGCCTCGGGGTCCGATCACTGCGGCCGTGATGGCGCTGGTCCTCGGGGAAGTACGCGATCGGGTCGTCGACCGCCTCCCGGTGGCCACTCGTCATCGCCGACTGTCGTGTACCCCCGTGGCGGCCGGTGTATCGAACCCGGTTTGTCGCCTGGGGGTCCTCCCACGTGTACGTGTCAGCGGAGAGTAACTCGAGGACCTGTGTTTCGGGGCCGTTACCCCCCGGGGCCACAGGCTCGAAACCGAATGTAATCTGTCCAATGAGTTCATCACACTCGTTCTCCGAACGGGGGCGCTGTTCTATCTTTAGTATATATTTGGGCAACCAGCCCCACATAATCCGATTATGCAGTACTAAACTCACACATAAACTACACACCGCAGCCGATTTGCGGTCATGAAAGTACAAATAATTGCTCTTATTTGTGACTGTGGGCTATATTGAAGTGTCTGGAATTCGAACGGGCCCGCATGGGCGACGACCACAAGACCTCGGTGAAGACGTACGTCCCGAACTACCAGAAAGAGGAGTGGGCCGATCACGCCGACGAACTCGATATGAGCCAGAGCGAATTCATCCGAACGATGGTGCAAGCCGGGAGAGAGGACTTCGCAATTCCGTCAGCGGGCGGTGATACGGTTCCTCGAGACGCTGGCACGGATGACAGGTCGTTCGACGAGCGGATCGAGATGGTTCTCGAACGCGAAGGCCCGCTCGACTGGGACGAACTGGTCGATCGGTTAATCGACGACGTGGAAGACGATCTGGACACTGCCCTCGGACGACTGCAGGACGACAACCGCGTCAGGTACAGTGGCCGGACGGGCGGATACGTACTCACCAGCGATGAGTGATCCCTCAGAAGCCGTCGAGTACTTCCTTCAGGACATCGAGTACCACGGACGAAACGAGCGAACGGCGTCGGCGTATCGGCGGGTCCTCCTCGAGTTCGAGGAGTTCCTCGAGGACCGCTTTGGTAAAGATCCGACGGAAGCCGAGTATCGAGACTGCATGGCCTGGACACACGAACTCCGGGCACAACACTCCGATAGCACCGTGGCGACGTACGCATCCTATCTAAACCGCTTTTATAGCTACCTCGAGCGAGTCGGCCGCTACGACGATAACCCGATGACGCTCGTTTTAGAGGAGATGACCGAGTCCGTCGAAACCAACCCGTCGCGTCGTGACATCTCGCTCTCGGAGATGCGTTCGTTCGTCGAAACGATCCGACACCCGCTTCATAGAGCGATCGTCGTGACACTATTGAAAACCGGAATTAGGGCCGGTGAGCTATGTAACCTCGAGTTGATCGACCTCCACGTCGACCACGACGTTCAACGGTGGCATCCACGAGCACAGATTTCAGAGCGTCCCAATGCACTCTATATTTCCCCCGAGCATGAGTACGGTCGTGAATCGGGGGGTGAGCGTCGAACCGCCTCTAACAAGCGGAAACGAGAGACCGTGGTTCCTGTCGACGAGGAGTTACAACGCGCTCTCGTGCGGTGGTTCGCTATTCGACCGGACAGTCAGTCGTCGGCCGAACCGCTGTTTACTGGAACGGTAGAGCGATGGGGTAAACGGCTCACGCCCGACATCGTTCATCACATCGTCGAACAGTATGCCAGAGAATACGGTTGGTATCGGACAGGTGGCGGAGCGGCCGAGAACGTCACACCCCATTACTTCCGGCACTTCTTTACAACGCATTTGCGAGACCGAACGGGTGACCGTGGCATCGTCAAGTATCTCCGGGGGGACGTCGCCAGCGACGTCATCGACACCTACACCCACAACTGGGGCGATCGGGTACGTGAAACCTATCTCGAGAACATCTACACAGTTACCGTATCCAAAGGATACGTTGTCAAGTAGAACTCGGTGAAATCACACCAGCTATCAGTTTCCAACCAATCGTATCCCCGGTATCTACGTCCCATACGGACACCCCCTCAATCCACCACAATGTAATTAATACTATGTAATAGAACGGCAGGAAAATATCACCGTGTCCGTCCGAACACGAGCGTATAAATTGTATTTCGGTATATAGAATGCGTGGAGCAGCTGTTCCCGAACAAACGGACAACCGGTCAGTCAGACAAAATGAGTACTAGTGGGATAACTCTCGAGAACCATGCCGTCCCCCGTACAAGTGAACCCCACACGAGTAGTAATGAAGACAATCCGGTTCGCGTCCGTACCTCAAGAATACCTCCTAACCCGGAGCGACGGATCTACCCGTGAGTTGACCACGTAGACT
The DNA here is from genome assembly GCA_001564255.1 of Natrialbaceae archaeon Tc-Br11_E2g1. Lineage (GTDB taxonomy): Archaea > Halobacteriota > Halobacteria > Halobacteriales > Natrialbaceae > Tc-Br11-E2g1. The sequence goes on along the minus strand of LKNC01000005.1, from coordinate 12,423 downwards.
CGAGTCTAATCACGCCGGGACAGTCACGCCGAGGGTTATTCGGGTAACGTTGCCATTTACTATTAGCTTATTTCTGCTGGTCGAAGATAGAAGATGAGCGACGTACACCGGGTGTGGACGGACGTCTTGGACCACCCTGTAACCGGCCCTCCACTGTCTTTTCTCTCCCCGGACGGTGAGAGCGATGTATAAGGGAAAGACCATCGGAGTCGTAGTCCCCGCGTACAACGAGGCGGGGTTCGTCGGGGAGGTTATCGAGACGCTTCCCCGGTTCGTCGACCGGGCGTACGTGGTCGACGACGGCTCGACCGACGGGACCTGGGCGGAGATCGAGGCGGCGGCGGCCACGGTGAACGAGCACATGGTCGAAACGCAGGGCGAAAGAACCTACGCGGACGGGGGGCTCACACCGAAGGTCGTCACGGTCCGACACGACCGAAGTCGGGGCGTCGGCGGGGCGATCAAGTCGGGATACAGGCGCTCACTCGAGGACGGGTTGGACGTCGTGGCCGTGATGAACGGCGACGGTCAGATGGACCCGGATATCCTCGATCGGATCGTCGACCCCGTCGTGGAGGGGTGGGCCGATTACGCGAAGGGGAACCGGCTCTCCCGCCGTGCTCACCGTGCGGAGATGTCCGCCTGGCGAACCTTCGGGAACACACTCCTGACGTTTCTGACGAAGTTCGTCAGTGGCTACTGGCGGATGAGCGACCCCCAAAACGGCTACACGGCGATCTCCGCACACGCCCTCGAGGCCATCGACGTCGATCGCCTCTACGACGAGTACGGGTTCTGTAACGATCTGCTGGTCCACCTGAACGTTCACGGCTTCCCGATCACGGACGTCGAGATGGAGTCGAAGTACGGCGAGGAGACGAGTCACATTCGGTACTCGAGGTTCGTCCCGAAACTCTCCTGGCTGCTCGCCCGCCGGGCGGTCTGGCGGTGTACGACCAGGTACGTCGTCACCGACTTCCACCCGCTCGTGTTCCTGTACGCCCTCGGGCTCGTCTCGGCTGGGGTCGGCGTGGCGGCACTCGCCTGGTCGGTCACGGCAGCGGGTGTCGGGCTCGTCGGTGGGCTCCTGTCGTTCGTCGTCCTCGCGTTCGGCACCGCCCTGGTCACCCTCGGGATGATTTTCGACCGGGAGGAAAATGCAGACCTCGAGCGTGGCCACCATCTCGGGGGTGTCGACGAATGAGGGTACTCTCGGTGGTCGGGGCCCGCCCGCAGTTCGTCAAGGCCGCGTCGGTCTCCCGGGAGCTTCGACGTGACCACGAGGAAACCCTCATCCACACGGGCCAACACTACGATCCGGAGCTCTCGAGGGTCTTCTTCGAGGAACTGGGGATCCCCGAGCCCGACTACGATCTCGAGGTCGGGTCGGCCTCACACGGGCGACAGACCGCCGGGATGATGGTCGACCTCGAGGCGATCGTCGAAGACGAGCGTCCGGACGCCGTGGTCGTCTACGGCGATACGAACTCGACGCTCGCGGGTGCGCTCGTGGCGGCGAAGGCTCCGCCGGCGCTCGTCCACGTCGAAGCCGGCCTGCGGTCGGGGGAAATGACGATGCCGGAGGAGGTAAACCGGGTGGTCACCGACCACTGTTCGGACCTGCTGTTGGCACCGAGCGAGGGCGCAAAACGCACGCTCGAACGGGAGGACGTCGCCGGCGAGGTGGCCGTCACCGGCGACGTGATGTACGACACCTTGCTGTGGATCCGCGATCGACTGGGTGGGCCGGCCGATCTCGCGGTCCCCGAGGAGTACGTCCTCGCGACCGTCCACCGGGCGAAAAACACCGACGATCCGGACCGCCTCGAGGCGATCCTCGAGGGGTTAAGACGGGTATCGAAGCCGGTCGTCTTCCCCGTCCATCCCCGGACCGAGACGGCTCTACGAGGACACGGGCTCTGGGAGCGAGCCCGGGAGGACCTCCGGATGATCGACCCGGTGGGATACGTGACCTTCGTCTCGTTGCTCGAGGGGGCCGTCTGCGTCGCGACGGATTCGGGTGGCGTCCAGAAGGAGGCCTTTTATCTCGACAAACCGTGTGTCACCCTCCGGGAGACCACCGAGTGGGTGGAGACGGTCGAAGCGGGGTGGAACACGTTAGTCGGAGCCGACGCGGGCCGGATCGTCGAGTCGATCGAGTCAGTTGGAAAACTCCCGCCGAAGCCCGACCTCTACGGCGGTGGCAACGCTGCCGGCCGGGTCGTCGACGAACTGGAACGGAGGTGGAGGGGGTGACCGACGCGTCACGGGCCTGCGGGGCGTTGCCCGAGGGGGCCGAGTTCGCCCTCTGTCTCACCCACGACGTCGACCGACCCTACAAGGGACTGCGGTCGCTTTACTACGCGGCAACGGAACGACGACCCTACCACCTGCGAACGCTACTTGCGGAGGAAAACCCCTACTGGCAGTTCGAGGGGATCATGGCCCTCGAGGAGGAGCTGGGAGTACGCTCGGCGTTTTATTTCCTGAACGAACAGCACATCGCCGAACGGCCACCCCGCGAGTGGCTCTCGCCGACGGGCTGGGTCCAGCACTTGGGAGGATACGACGTGACGGCCCCGGCGATCGTGGAGGTGATCGAGGGGCTCGAGGCCGGGGGCTGGGAGGTCGGCCTCCACGGCTCGTACCACTCTGCGGGCGACAGAGAGCGCCTGCGCGAGGAAAAGCGAGTCCTCGAAACCGTCCTCGAGTGCCCGGTCGCAGGCGGTCGTCAGCACTATCTGCGCCTCGAATCCGAAACCTGGGACCACCACCGAGCGATCGGCCTCGAGTACGACGCCAGCCTCGGGTCGGGGACGGAGTACGGGTTCCAGGCGGGATACCGGCCGCTCAGACCCTTCGGGGACGACTTCCTCGTCTTCCCGCTGACGATCATGGAGCAGGCGCTGCCGGATCCGGGTGAGGACTTCGAGGCGGCCTGGCGGGAGTGTACACGACTCCTCGAGGAGGCACGGGAAAACGGCGCGGTCATGACGGTCCTCTGGCATCCACGATACTTCAACGACAGGGAGTTCCCCGGCCACAGACGGCTTTACCGCCGAGTCGTCGAACGCGCCCTCGAGGCCGGGGCCTGGGTCGGTCCGCCCCGTGAACTCGCACGTGCTCTCGAGTGTGAACGGGGTCGTTCTGCCGGATGCCGTGTCGAACGCCCGGCTGGGGAGACGCCATGAGTTCGCGAGGGCTCACAGTCGTGGTAGCGGTCGTCCTCGTTACGAGCGGCGTCGTCGGCGGAAATACGGCGAACTCGATCGGCTCCACGGCGACGACCTCACACAGTGATTCGTACGTCCTCGAACAGGGGGACGTCTGCCAGCCGATCGAACCGCTCTCGACTGACGGCACGGTCGAGGAGTTCTACGACTACCGAAGCCACGAGACTCACCCGCCCGGCGTCGATCGACTGTACAGTTCCTACGGTACGACCCACCTCCAGGAAGACGACACGAGCATCCTCTTTCTCCACGAGGGAACTGACGGCCTGAGTCTCGTGATGGTTCACGACCGGGTCGACGGGGACAGCGCCGGCGGACTGGTCACCTTCGAGATCGACGGGCTCCCCGACGGTGCCCACTGGGTCGTCCGGGACGACGAGTACGGTGGGGAGGGAAGCGAGACCAACATAGACGAGTTCGACAGCGGGTCCGGTTGGGCCACCGCCTCCTGGGTCTGGCGGGAAGCCCGGACCGACGGCGGCGCGATAACCGGTGGTCTCGACGGTGAGTTCGCGCTCACGATCCACCCCGCGTTCAACGACGAGGCCGAGTTCGCCGACGACGCCGAGGAACTGACCGAAGCCGGAATCTACGACGGAGGGGTGATCGACGGCTGGGAGGTACTCAGCGGGGCCGGAGACGACCCAGAGCGGATCGACCTCTCCCTCGAGGGCCCGGTCACGATCCGAACCGGGACGTGTGGGGACACCGCGGTCAGCTACGACCGTCACGGCGACCGCGCGACAGTCGACGTCGAGAACGCCGACGTCGGCGATCCGCTCTCGTTCGACGCGATGATCGGCTCGAACGGTGTCGAGTTCGACGACTTCGAACTTACGCCCACGAGAGAGGCGTTCGGGCTCGAGTTCGACGCGACGCGGCCGGAGACGTCCCCCGACTCCTCCGAGGACGTCGAATCGCTCTCGGCGCTCGAGGTGACCGGCGAGGGCGTCGAACCCGGGGGGACGGTGACGTTTACCGTAGAGACGGGCACACTCGAGGCCGACGGCCTCGAGCCAGGGGGCGTCACGCTGTACGAACGAAACGAGACGGAGTGGGTGGAATCGCCGACGACGGTCCACAGCGAGTCGGACGATTTCTACCGGTTCGTCGCCAAGGTTTCCGACGTGTCGACGATCGCTGTCGGGTACGACCTGGACGAAACCGACGAGGAGAGTGTGGAACAACGAACCTCGGGGGACGACGACGCGGACGACCTGGGTGGGCCGACGGTCGTCGTCATCCCTATTGCAGTCCTCGCGACGCTCGTGTGGATCGCGAGGCGGGGGAACGGTGACGACGGCTAACCCGCTGAACCCGAGAACGGTCGCCGTCGTCCTGACGGTCGCCGTCGTTCTCGGCGGACTCTTCGTCGTTCCTTACGGGGTCGATCACGGGGCTGCGAGCGGGGCCTCGGCGTCGGGCGACGGTGGGGTCGGCGACACCTACGTCATACAAAACGGTGACGTCTGTCAGCCGGTCGAGCCCGTCTCGACCGACGGAACGGTCGAGGAGTTTTACGACTACCGCGACCACGAGACCCACCCCCCCGGCGTCGACCGACTGTACAGCTCCTACGGCACGGCACACCTCCAGGAAGACGACACGAGCATCCTTTTTCTCCACGAGGGAACTGACGGCCTGAGTCTCGTGATGGTCCACGACCGGGTCGACGGGGACAGCGCCGGTGGGCTGGCGAGTGTCGAACTGGCGGGGCTCCCGGCGGGCTCGGAGTGGGTCGTGAAAAACGACGGCTACGACGACGGGGGAACAGAGACGAACCCCGACGAGTTCGACGACGACCCGGGGTGGGCCTCGGCAGCGTGGGCCTGGCGGGAAGCCCGGACCGCCGGCGGGGCGATCAACGGCGGGTTCGACGACGAGTTCGCCGTCACGCTCTACCCGCGGTTCAACGACGAGGCCGAACTCGCTCCCGAGGCGCCGAGTCTGGAAGAGGAGGGACTCTACGACGGTGGCGAGATCGATCGGTTGGAGGTCCTCTCGGGGGACACCGACGATCCAGAGCGGACGGAACTCGCCACCGAAACCCCGGTCACGATCCGAACCGGAACGTGTGATGAGCCGTCGATCACCTCCGAACGGTCCGGTGACGTCGCGACGGTCGACGTCGACGGAGCCACCGTCGGCGACCCGCTCTCGCTTACCGCGATGACAGGAAGCGACGGCGTCGAGTTCGGCGGCCTCGAGGTCATGCCCACCGAGGAGTCGCTCGGTCTCGAGTTCACGGACGGCGACGCCGACGTGGGGGTGGACTCCGGGAACGTCGAGGCACTCTCGACGCTCGAGGTAACCGGCGAGGGAGTCGAGAACGCGACGGAAGTCGGCTTTCACGTCGAGAAAGCGGCCCTCGAGGAACGCGGTCTCGAGGCGGCGGGGGTCACGCTGTACGAGCGTTCCGGGACGGAGTGGTCGGAGACGGACGTGGCGATTGTGAACGAATCGGAGGACAGCTACCGGTTCGTGGCCGAAAACGCGTCCGGTTCGGCGTTCACCGTCGCCGCGACCGAACCGGAGGGGCAGGGCCTCGACGCGGTGGGGCGACCTGGCCTCGTCCTCGCCGCGGTCGTCGTGCTCTCGGCGTACCTCTGGGTGAGACGAGCGTGACGGTCGCGTGACCCGTCACTTCGCGGCCGATCCGTCGGCGAACACGAAAGACAGATAAAAGGCCCCGCGGTGTGAACACACAGATATGGACGTTCCGTACGACCTCACCTCGTACGTTCGGGTGCTGAAGATGGCAACCACGCCGACGAGAGAGGAATTCCTGCAAGTGGCAAAGATCGCCGGGCTGGGGATCCTCTTTGTCGGCTTCATCGGGTTCCTCATCGGGACCACGATGATGCTCCTGACGGGGACGGGTGGGGTCTAATGGGTATCTACGCAGTAAAGACGACCGCCAGCCAAGAGCAGACGGTCGCGGACATGATCATAAACCGGGAAGAGCGGGAGGTCCACGCCGCCCTCGCACCGGACTCGCTTACCTCCTACGTGATGGTCGAGGCGGACAACGACGCCGTCTTAGAGCGGGTCCTCGAGGACATCCCCCACGCTCGCTCGATCGTTCCCGGCGAATCGGACATCTCCGAGGTCGAACACTTCCTCTCGCCGAAACCCGACGTCGAGGGGATCGCCGAGGGCGATATCGTCGAGCTCATCGCCGGCCCGTTCAAAGGCGAGAAAGCCCAGGTCCAGCGTATCGACGAAGGGAAAGACCAGGTGACGGTCGAACTGTACGAGGCGACGGTTCCGATCCCGGTGACGGTGCGTGGAGACCAGATTCGCGTGCTCGATTCCGACGAGCGCTAGCTCGATCTGCGGTTCGGTGACGTGCCGTCGGTCCGCTATTATCAGTCGTGGGAGGCGGTCACACCTCGAGGCGGGGTTCCCGTTTCAATTCGCTTGCGATCGCGGACATGTCCGCGACCTCTGTGATTTCCTCGAGTAACCGCTCGCGTTCTCTGACGTCTTCGGAGTCGGCATCGTAGGCCCGGACGTACTCGGCGCGGGTGTGTTCGGTGAAGACGTGGCGGATCGCCAGATAGCCGTCGGGGACGACGGTGTTACAGACCTTACACTCGTGTCGTTCGTGATCGTCTACCTGGTGAACGACCAGTGATTCTACGTCCTCGAACACCGTTTCGCAGTCGTCAATTCCACACTCCCAAGGCATTCACCCGGAGTCGACGGCCAGTCCTAATGGGCTTTTCGTCGAGTGAACGACGTGTGAAACGGTTTGTCACGCCCGCCCGTGAATCAGAATCCCTAACTCGCCCGTCTCGAAAGGGCAGGTAGTGACCGACGACGAGTTCCGGGTCGACCTCCACGTGAAGGTGCTCGACGAGCAGGTCCTCCGGCAGGCACGCCGGGCGGGGCTCGACGCGATCGTCTACGCACCACACTTCACTCGCCTCCCGGAAATCAGAGAACGCGCACGGGCGTACTCGACGCCCGACCTGGAAGTGATCCCCGCCCGCGAGGTGTTCACCGGGACCTGGCGCGATCGCAAACACGTCCTCGCGATCGGCCTCGAGGAGCCGGTCCCCGATTTCATCTCGCTGGACGCCGCGATGGCGGAGTTCGACCGACAGGGCGTGGCCGTCCTGGCTCCCCATCCCGAGTTCGCGACGGTCAGCCTCGAGCAACCGGAACTGAGCCAGTATCGGGGGACGGTAGACGCCGTCGAGATATTCAACCCGAAACACCTGCCGACGCACAACCGCCGGGCTCGAGAACTCGCGGAGAGCTTCGAGTATCCACCGTTTACCTCCTCGTATGCACACCTCCCGGAGAGCGTCGGCGTCGCCTATACCGCCTTCGACGAACCGATAGAGGGGCAAGCGGACCTCGTGGCCGCCCTCGAGGACGGGCTCGGCCGGCGGGTCGTCCACCACAACGGCCTCCGGCGGTGGAAGACCTCGAGCAAGGAGATCGCCCACCTCTTCTGGGAGAACTCCTGGCAGAAAATCGACCGACTCTTCTTGCAGGGAACCGAGCCGACCCACCCCGAACACATCGCCTACGACGGCCGGTTCGACGACGTCTCGAGCTACTAGACGGCTCGCTTCGGCTCGCCGTTTCTGGAGTGTGGTTCCGCTCTGTCCGGGGCACACCACGTGTGTCCCTCTGTAAAGGGATGAGTTTTGCTGGTATGGGAGTCTGTGGGGTCTAGCGGGCGTCTACGTGCTCGCGTGTACTCGAGTGAGCGTCTCCCCCACCCGGTCCCAGTGGCTTCCCTTCCAGAAACACTGCCCACAGTTCCGGCATCGCCAGACCGAAAATTCCTCAGATCCCGGTGCGTACTCCGGCGTCGGCTCACCCGGGTCGATCCGTTCGAGCGGGCCGTTACACGCACCACAGTAGGTCGGTTCGGCCTCGAGGTCGAGTGAGAGCCCCGCCTCGAGTAGCTCTCGAAGCTGATCCTCGGTCTCCCGGCGTTCCAGAAGGACGGCGTCGTCGGCCCGGTTCGCAAGCGCGACGTCACGCGTGAGGACCGTGCGCTCCTCCGAGGTGGCGAATGCGATGATCGCCCCATCGTCTTCGATCCCCTCGTCGCCGACGTAGGCGGTGTCGTGACCACACATCCGCAGGTAGGGGACGATCCCGCCACACATGACGTCGACAGCGAGACGCATCGGTCAGTGGAGAAACGCCCGGAGGTCCTCGAGGCCCCAGGTGTTGATCACGTTCTCGGGCGCTGCCCACCCCCTGCGGGCGGTGTGGACGCCCCAGCGCATGTACTCCAGCGTCGCGGGCCGGTGGGCGTCGGTGTTTATCGCGACGGTCGCACCCTCCTCGAGGGCCGCCTGGACGGCACTCCCCCACAGATCGAGTCGGCGCGGATTGCCGTTTACCTCGAGGGCGGTGTCGGCCGCCGCAGCGACCGCGCCGAGTTCGCGGGGGTCGAAGTCGAGACCCTCGCGCCGATTGAGCATCCGACCGCTCGGATGACCGAGTACGTCGACGGCGGGGTTCTCGATCGCCGCGATTAGTCGGTCGGTCGCCGTCTCGAGGTCCTGATCGAGGGCGCTGTGAGGCGAGGCGACGATCACGTCGAGAGCGTCGATGACCGCCGCCGAGAGGCCGATCTCACCGTCGGCGTCGATGTTGGCCTCGATACCGGCGAACACCTCGATCTCGGACTCCTCGTTTACCCGCCGGATCTCCTCGAGTTGCTCTATGATCTCCTCGTCGCTCAGTCCCATCTCGGAGACGATCCCCGGCCCCTCGGCGTGGTCGGCGACGGCGTAGTACTCGTAGCCCCGTTCCTCGGCCGCGGCGACCATCTCCGCGACCGTGTTGTTGCCGTCGGACCACGTCGTGTGGGTGTGGAGGTCGCCACGGACGTCCTCGAGGGTCAACAGGTCGGGTAACTCGCCGTTTTCGGCGGCGTCGATCTCCCCGCGGTCCTCGCGCAGTTCGGGTGGGATCCAGGGGAGGCCGAGAGCCTCGTACATTTCCTCCTCGAGTACGCCCGCCACACGCTCGCCGACGCGCTGGTCTGTCTCGTGGTCTTCGACATCGGAAATATCGAAGGCCCCGTACTCGTTTAACTTCATCTCGCGGTCGATCGCGTAGTTGCGAAGCCGGACGTTGTGGTCTTTGCTCCCCGTGAAATACTGTAGCGCCGAGCCGAACTCCTCGGGGACGACCACCCGCAGATCCACCCGTACTTCGCCGACGCGGACGCTCGCCTTCGAGGCCCCCGACTCGATCTCGTCGTCGATCGAGTCCCACTCGAGAAAGCCCTCGATCGCTCGTTCGCCCTCTGCGCTCGCCGCCAGCGCGTCGACGTCGCCGACGGTCGCCCGCCACCGTCGGATCGAGCCCGCGACCTCACAGCGTTCGATTTCCTCGAGACCCTCGAGATAGTCGAGCACGTCGTCGGCAAGGGGCCGCGCTTCACCGAGAAGCTGGCGCTGGCCGACCTGGCGGGCGAACTCGAGGTTCTCGACGATGTTCTGTTCGGTCTTCGCACCGAATCCTTTCACGTCCTGGATCTCGCCGGCCTCCGCGGCTTCCTCGAGGTCGTCTACCGTCTGGATCTCGAGAGCGCGATAGAGTTTACCGACGGTTTTGGGGCCGACGCCCTCGACCCGGGTCAGGTCGGCCATCTCGACGGGGAGTTCGGTACGGAGTTCCTCGAGTTCCTCGATCTCACCCGTCTCGACGTACTCGACGAGTTTTGAGGCGATGGCGTCGCCGACGCCGTCGATGTTCTCTACGGCCTCCTCCTCGCCGGCCTCGATCCGGTCGGCGATCGGGACCGGGTGCGCCCGGACGTTCTCGGCGGCCCGTCGGTAGGCCCGTGGCTTGTACTCGACGTCGTCGGCCTCGAGTAAGTCCGCGAACTCCTCGAGGCGGGCCGCGAGTTCGGCGTTAGTCGTCATTACCGTCCTCTCCGTGCCGAGGCGCCGTCTTCGTCACCGAGGGCTTTCTTGAGGAACGACATCCAGCGTTTCCTGTCTGCTGCCTGTTTTGCCCGCTGTTCGCGTTCTAGGTCAGTCGGCCCCAGGTTCTCCAAGGCGTTTAGCGCCCGATCGATCCCAATAATGCTGGCGGCGAGTTCCTCGCCATCCTCGCGGGTGACGTCGCCGTCTTCGATCGCCTCGATGCGCTCGAGACGTTCCCGCCGAAGGTTGCGTTTGGCCCGCTCGACGCGGTCGCGTTCACCCTGGGGAACCGTCTCGCGGCGTTTGATCTCGAAGACGAACTCCCGGAGGTCGATAACCTCGCCCTGGATCTCGATCCGGTCTGGGATGTCCGCGCCGACGGTTGCACCCTCTCGTTCGACGCGCTCGAGCAACGCCTTTCGCTCGTACGGTTTCACGCTCTAGCATGAGGGTCGTGGCGTCAAAAATGTACGCGCCACCGGCCCGGAGGACGTGGAAAACCCCAAACCCCTTAGCGTTCCCACGCATACTCCATGTCAATGGCCACGTGCGACGTGTGTGGGAAGGAAGTAAGCATGCCGTACAACTGTCGCCACTGTGGGGGAACACACTGTTCCGAACACCGCCTGCCGGAGAACCACGGCTGTTCGGGACTCCAGAACTGGAACGACCCACAGGGCGTCTTCGACAGTGGCTTCGACGACGGTGTCAACGGACCCACGTCGGAATCTTCGAGTCTGCTTTCGAAACTCCCGATCGATACGGGCCCGGGGGGTCCGCTGGCGTACTTTCGGGGGAACGCGACCTACACGTTCCTCGCGTTGATCTGGCTCACGATGGCGGCACAGTTTCTCGCGTACCTCGTCGGCGGGATGTCCTTGCACAACGCCCTGTTTACGCTCTCCTCACAGAACCCCGAGTACGTCTGGACGTGGGTCACATCGATCTTCGCCCACTCGCCGTTTTTCATCCCCGGCGGGAGCATCCTCCACATCGTCTTCAACAGCATCGTGATCTTCTTCTTTGGCCCGCTGGTCGAACGATACGTCGGGTCGCGTGACTTCGCGATCCTCTTTATCGTCAGCGGCGTCCTCGCCGGACTCGGCCAACTCGGCATCTCCGCCGCCTTCGGTGCCGGCTCGGCCGTCCTCGGCGCGAGCGGTGCCGCCCTCGCCATCCTGGGCGTCGTGACTGTGTTGAACCCTGACCTCCGGGTGTACCTCTTTTTCATCATCGCAATGCCAATCTGGATCCTCGCGGTCGGAACGGCAGCGATCAGCCTGCTGTTGATCGTCTCGGGCGCACCGGGTGGCGGCGGGATCGCTCACGGCGCTCACCTCGTGGGCCTGCTCGTCGGCGTCGCCTACGGTAAGTACCTCGAACGAACCCGCAACGTCCGGATGCCAAACCAGCTACAGATGGGCGGCGGCCCGGGCGGGCCCGGTGGCCCCGGCGGCCGCGGCCCCTTCTGACCGATGCCGACCCGACCCGACCTCGCTCCCGACGCCGACCTCACGCGGGCGGAGATGGAACGTCTCCAGCGTGAGATCGCCGACGTCGCGATTTTCGAAGACGAGTCGGATCTCGAGACCGCCGCGCTCTCGACTCCCCTCGAGACGGCCGTCCGTGGGGCGGACGCGCCGATCGTCGCCGGCGTCGATCAATCGTTTTTACTCGAGTCCGACCGCGCCCTCAGCGCCGTCGTCGCCGTGCAAGCCGGCGAGGTGATCGAACGGGTCCACGCCGTGACGGACCTCGAGATTCCGTACATCCCCGGGCTGCTCGCCTTCCGGGAAGGCGGGCCGATCCTCGAGGCACTCGAGGAACTGACCGTCGAACCCGATCTGTATCTGTTCGACGGCAGCGGCCGTATCCACTTTCGCCAGGCGGGCATCGCGGCCCACATCGGAGTCGTCCGCGACGTGCCCGCGGTCGGCGTCGCCAAGAGTCTGCTCTGTGGCTCCCCGCGTGAAGACACCGAGGACCTCCCCGCCGGTAGCCGGGTCCCCATCGAGGCGAACTCGAGGGTCGACGCCCCCGACGGCACGCTGCTTGGCTACGCGGTCCAGACGCGACAGTACGACTCCCCCGACCGCCACATCAACCCCCTCTACGTCAGCCCCGGCCACCGCGTCGGCCCGGAAACGGCCGCCGACGTGGTTCTCGAGCTCGCTACCCGGTACAAACTCCCCGAACCCGTCCGACTGGCCGACAGCTACGCCGACGAGGCCAAAAGCGGCCTCGAGAGATACTGACGGACGAAAATCCTGGCGGGTTTT